>JBBRMX010000136.1:0-9557 GCA_038230615.1 Thermomicrobiales bacterium
ATGGCATCGCGCAGACCGACGGCGCATTTGCCCGTGTCGTGGCAGCGTGGTACGGCTATCATCAGGTGAAGTTCCCCACCCCGTGGGAAAATGCGTGCTGGGCGGTGTTGTCGCAGCGTTGCCCGTTGCCCGTCGCACGCGCCATGAAAGATGCGCTTGTTGCCCGCTACGGAGCATCCATCACCGTGGATGGTACGACCCATAGCGCGTTTCCCACCGCAGAAACGCTCGTTGCCGCATCGTCGGACGATCTCCTCGTTACGCTTCGCAATACACGCAAGGCGGCATATATTGCGTCCGTCGCGCGGGCATTCGTGAGCGCAGACGAAGACTGGCTCCGTACCGCGCCGTACGATCAGGTGGAGACGTGGTTGCGCCGCATCAACGGCATCGGGGAATGGTCCGCCGCGTTCGTACTCCTTCGCGGGCTGGGCAGAATGGAGCGCGTCGCACTGGAACCGATGCTGGTTCGCGCCGCGTCCCGCATCTATGGCGAACCGCTCTCGCCCGACGATCTCCAAGCGCGAGCCGCGCGATACGGCGTGTGGCAGGGATACTGGGCGCACTACCTGCGTATCACGGGATAAGAAAGTCAGCCCTCCTACACCCCGAACCTGCGGTGCGTATACTCTCATCAATTTCTCAGAAGACCCCGCCGCGTTTCTCAGACTCAATATCCCTACTGACCTTGCGGCGGCGGTAACGCACCTGTCTTCGCGGTACTGATCGGTAGTGCTACCTGCCCCGCGTCAGCGCACGGCGGGGAGCGGGGGGATCGAGTACAATACCGAACGGTCTCAGCAGGCACTACAGCAGGAACCGCCAACGGTTTACGTGGTCAGATCGAGGAAGAACATACTTCGGGGTTTCGGTCATCACGCGATAGGTGAAGTTTCGGCGGTCATGAATGGGGGACGCGATGGCAGACGCGACAGGGCAACGCATGAAAATCGGCGTGATGCAGAGTTCGATGGGAAGCGGCGTGCCGGTTCGCTTCAGCGAGACGAAAGCGATGGCGCAGGCGGCAGAAGCGGCGGGGCTGGACAGTTTCTGGCTGGCGGATCACCTTATCTATCGCTTTCCCGAACGACCGGAAGGCGGCATCTGGGAAGTCTTCACGCTGCTCGGCGGCGTTGCAGCAGTGACGGAGCGCATCCAGTTCGGACCCCTCGTCGCGTGTACCTCATTTCGCAATCCCGCGCTACTCGCTAAAATCGCGGATACCCTCGATGAAATGAGCGGCGGGCGGTTCATCCTCGGCATGGGGTGCGGCTGGCACGAGCCGGAGTACACCGCCTACGGGTATCCGTTCGATCATCGCGTCGGGCGATTCGAGGAAGCATTGCAGATCGTCTCCCCGCTGCTGCGCGAGGGGCATGTAGATTTCCACGGCACCTACTACGATGCCACCGATTGCACCCTCATCCCACGCGGACCGTCTGCAAACGGCGCACCGATCTGGATCGGTGCGAAAAACCCGCGCATGTTGCGGCTCACCGCGCAGTATGCGGACGCATGGAACTCCGTATGGCATACCGACCCTGCACCGATTGCGGAAATGTGGGCGAAGGTGCAGGCAGCGTGTGTCGAGGTCGGGCGAGACCCCGCAACACTCCAACTGACCGCAGGCACGAATATCCATGTGCTCGCACCGGGCGAAACCGCTGCCCCAAACGAGAAGATGATTATCGGTACGCCGGAAGAAGTGGCAGAAAAACTGCGCGGTTTCGCAGCAATCGGCGTATCGCACCTCGTGGTTATTCTCGAAACCAATGCGCCTGCCAGCGTCGCACGGCTCGGCGCGGCAGTGGAATTGCTATAGAGGATACACGATATGATACACTTCTAGCGCATGATTGTTTTTTCCTCCGGTGCAACGCAGAGCATGGGTAAAGACATGCACTCTGCGTAGGATGAGAGGATGAGTTTATGGAAACGACTACGAATCCCACGTCTGCGATGCTCTTTGGCGAGATCGAGCGCGAACTTGGCGTCGGCATGGTGCCGCGTATCTTCCGCTTGCTCGAAGGGCAGCCGGCAATCCTCGCGCACATCTGGGGGCAATTTCACGCTGTGGTGATCGGTGGGAGATTGCCGCGTACCCTGAAAGAGATGGTTGGCAGCATCGTCGCAGATACTACGCATTGTCCATATGTGCAGGCGATCCATCTGCACAGCCTCGCAACACAGGGCATAGACGACGCAACACTCACGGCACTTCGTACGGGCAATTATGACGATATACGCCTGAGCATGACGACGCGCAACGCACTCTGCTTTGCCTTCCTCGCCGCGAAAACACACGCATCGTATGCTTCGCCCGGTACTCAGCCCGGCGACGAACACTGGCGTACCCTTCGTGCCGAGACCCACGATGCCCTTGCGACAAGCGGTCTGACAAACGACGAACAGGGCGAACTCGTGTTGACAGTCGCGCTATTCGAGCAAATTTGCATGGTTGCGAACCTGTTCGCGCTTGATCCGTCTGATCCTTGAGGAACACTATATGAGTGTCATTGCTCGCCACGATGCGCCCGATACCCCGCACGCCTCTCTCTGGGTGCTTGCAGAGATCGGTGGGCAGATCAACACTGCCCGCAGTTGGGAACAACTGCAACAGGTACTCCGCACATCTCTACGCTGGTTGCTCGATTGCGACCGCAGCACGCTCGCAATTCGGGCAGAGGGCAGCCCGACGTACCGCCTGTACGATATCACCGCATCGTCGCACCAGCCCGCACCGTTTGTTGACTCTGTTCCGATCACCGAAGGCTGGTCGGGACGGGTCTTCACGGACGGAAAGCCCCTCTATTTCGATGATGTCGGTTCGCACGAAAGTCTATCGGAGAGCGCGGAGATCAAGGCATGTACGGATGCCCGTGCGGTGATGGCACTGCCGCTGCGTATCGGGGAGCGCGTTGCGGGATGTCTTCTCTGCACATCATGCACTGCCAATACGTATCGCGGCGAGGTACGCAGCATCGCGCATCTCCTTGCCCTCGCTATTGCGGGGCAGATCGGCACGATTGAAGCGTATATACAGATGGAGTCCTCGCTGCGCGAGACTGAGGTGGCGCGGTGCGAACTTCAGAAACTCACCGCGAAGTTCGCGTATCAGGCGAGCCATGATCCACTGACCGACCTGCCGAATCGCCGGGAGCTCGAACAACGCTTGCAGGCTGCGGTCTATAGTGCGCGTGCGGGTGTGTATGACTCGGTGATCTGCGTGCTTGACCTCGATCAGTTCAAAAGTGTCAACGACCAGTGTGGACACGCAGCGGGCGATGCCCTACTCCGAGAAATCGCTGTGCGAATCAGCAGATTGATCCGAAACACTGATACCTTCGCCCGCACCGGAGGCGACGAATTTGCGTTGCTCATGTCATCCTGCAAGGTACAGGACGCGCTGCCAGTCGTGCAGACCATTCACGACGCAATCGCCGCGCTTGTATTTGTATGGGACAACTGCACATTTACTATCAGCGGCAGCATCGGTGTCGCGGAGATTGCAGCCGGGGATGTCTCGCCTGACGAGCCATTGCGACGCGCCGATGCCGCTTGCTACGCCGCAAAAAATGCGGGACGCAACACCGTGTATATCCACAACGGGAATTGCGTGCCTGTACCGCTCGGCTGATTACGCGATTGCCCGACGACGCGGGCGGACATGTGATAACAGCGGCGCGGGAACAAACATGTGCACCGCATGATGCAGCATGACGGGATCGAACGGGGATGCGAGCAGAACTACATTCGCACGCGGGACGGAAAGTAACGCAGCGAACTCCCATGGAACGCCCGTCACGATCAGGGGACACCCGCACGCCGCCGCATCTTGCGTCAGCGTACCGAGCAGTGCCGCCGCCTCTGCGGTATCGCGGAATGCCGCGAGGAGCAGATCGGGACACAGCCGCTCGATCTCCACAGATTCTGCCCGCTCACGCAGGGTGACACGATGCCCCGCCGCCCGCAATGGTAAAATTGCAGGGCGGAGAAATGGCGTGCCGTGCGAGAGAACAAGAATTCGCGCCATGATGTCTTCCTTACGAACACCGTTCCCGTCATGCCATAGGCGGAGTGCGCCCAATCTGTTGCTACACTCTCAGTATACGTACAGTATGTATGATACACAAGATGCGTACCGTCGCAGATGGTAAACGCTTTGTGAACAGACGATGTGCTGCCGCAACATTGTCGGGAACGGCAGCGGCACGTACAATTTTCACATGCGGCGTGTTTGCGTCGTGGAAGGAGCAGATACCGCCATGCATACAGGCTTCCCCGCATTGCCGGGGTTCGACGATGCCCCCGCTCGTACGACGATCTATCTTGATCATGCTGCGACGACGCCGACTGATGCGGCAGTCGTTGAAGCGATGCTGCCATACTGGACCGAACTCTGGGGTAACCCGTCGAGCCTTTACACCGCAGGGCGGCAGGCACACGCCGCGCTCGACCGCGCCCGCGCCACCCTTGCGGAAGTGTTGCATTGTCATCCCCGCGAGATTACTCTCACGTCCGGCGGCACCGAGAGCGACAATCTCGCCCTGCGCGGCATCCTCGCGGCAGCGACCGAGACGGGGGAACGCCCCCATCTCATTACCACAGCAGTTGAGCATCATGCGGTGCTACACACCGCCGATGCCTTGGCGAATGCGGGCGCGGCGGTCACGTATCTGCCCGTTGATGCCTACGGTGCGGTGTCACCCGCCGATCTCGCCGCCGCGATCCGCCCGAATACCCGCCTCGTTTCGGTCATCTACGCGAACAATGAGGTCGGCACCGTCAATGATCTCGCGGCACTCGCGGCGGTCGCGCACGCCCACGGCATCCCCTTCCACACCGATGCGGTGCAGGCTCCGGGCTATTTGCCGCTCGATGTCGCCGCACTTGATGTAGACGCGCTCTCGCTCTCCGCGCACAAATTCAACGGGCCGAAGGGGGTCGGGTTGCTCTACGTGCGTCGTGGCACGCGCTTCACGCCGCAAATTACGGGCGGCGGGCAAGAGATGAACCACCGTGCCGGTACGGAAAATGTCGCCTACGCCGTCGGGATGGCTGCCGCCCTCGTCCGTGCCGAATCGCGCCGCCCACAGACGGTCATGCACTGTGCCGCGCTGCGCGACGCATTCGTTGCCCGCATTCTGCGCGAGATTCCCGACACACAGGTGAACGGACACCCCGTCGCACGCCTCGCCAACAATGCCAACATCGGTTTTGCTGGTGTCGAGGCAGAATCGCTGCTGATTCTGCTCGATGCAGAGGGGGTTGCGGCGTCGGCGGGGTCCGCGTGCGCCAGCGGCAGCATCGAGCCGAGCCATGTGCTGACCGCGATGCATATACCGGACGAGTACGCGCTCGGCACGCTCCGCTTCTCGCTCGGCGCAGCGACGACGAGTGCCGAACTCGATGCAGTCGCAACGCTCCTGCCCCGCTTCGTGGAGCGGCTCCGCACACTCTCGCTACTGCCGGTCTGAACATCAGGTGCGGGCAACCTGTTTCATGCTTCGTACTTTGACTTTTGCGCCCGCGCTCCGTACTCTTGTGGCATCTTCCGCACCCAATAGGTGTTCAAACGAAAGAAAAAGGTGGCGCGGTGGAGCGAGAAGCGGCGATTCAGCGACAGTTTGACCGTGCGGCGGCGGCGTATGGCACCTCCGCGATCTTCGCGCAGGGGCATGACCTCGCGCTGATGATCGAGGCAGGCGCACCGACGGCAGAGATGGCGGTGCTTGATGTTGGCACCGCAGCGGGGCATACCGCGTTCGCCTTCGCGCCACATGTGCGTGAGGTCGTCGGGGTAGACCTCAGCGCGGGGATGCTGGCGGAGGCAGCACGGCTGGCGAAGGCACGCGGCATCACGAATGTGCGATGGGAGCAGGCGGGGGCGCAATCGCTCCCGTTCGCGGACGGCACATTCGACATCGTCACCTGCCGGATGGTCTGCCACCATTTCCCCGCCCTCACGCCGGGGCTGCGCGAGATGGCGCGAGTGCTCAAACCGGGAGGGCAATTGCTCATCGTGGATGTCATCTCGCCCGAAAACGCCGCGCTGGAGCATTTCATCAACCGGATCGAACTCCTGCGGGACGCGTCGCACGGCCACGACTGGACGCTCACGACATGGGCGGCAGCGGGCAATGATGCTGGCACGCCGTTTGCGGTCGCAGCACAGTGGATGCTCCCGCTCGATTTCGCGGATTGGACCGCACGACAGCAGACACCGCCGGATGCAGTTGCCGCGCTGGAAGCGTTGTTCGATGCCGCCCCGCCGGAAGCGCGAGAGGCATTTGCTGTGACCGGACCGCCGGAGCGCGGCTTTCGGCTTTGGGCAGCACTGCTACGCGGCGTGAAGGGATAATATGCACGTACGCGGTGCCGTGGCAGTCTATCGGTGGGCGCAGGGAAACGCGCTGCGGGCGGCATTCGTCGTCGGCGTCGCAATCTCGGTGCTCGGCTGCTGCGTGCCTCGCACCGAACCCGCACACGATGCGGGCATTATCGGGGAAGGCACCGCTACCGTGCCAGAGCGGATCGTCATCGGCTTCCCGCTGGTCGTCTGGTCATCACCCGATGCACACGAGGAGACGGGCTGGAACTTCGGCGACTGGCCATTGCGCCGTTTCTTCGTCTTCTGGGCGAATGTCTGGCTGAACGGGTTGCCCGCGATGTTCGGTCTCCTCGCGCACCGTGCGAACACCGTTGCCTTTGCGATGCCGCGTCTGCTCGGCACACTGCTTGCGGCATGGGTGGGCTACCCGCTCCTTGTCGCGCCGCTTTTGCTAACGCACTGGGGAGATCTACTTCCTCGCGCCCCGATTGCGTTGCCGATCATCTATGGGCGGGCGGTGACACTCGTACCCGCGACCGGGTGGGCGATGCTCGCGTTCATGGCAGCGGGGTGGGCAATCTTTGCGTTCCCACCGCGTCGTTTCCGGCTACCCGTTTTCGTCCCGCCGCCCCCGCAAGACCTCGCGTCACTGGCAGAGAAATGGGATCGCCACTCATAGCCGCATATATGGAGGTACCAACCGATGCAGGAGAAAGCCCGCCCCGCGTTCGTGTTCACCGCCCCGCAGGACGATCCCGACATTTCTCACTCTGCCTATGAAAACGACAACGGTATCTACTTTCTCTCGATCCACGAACGCCCCCCCGTGAACGGCGACACTGCCTATATCGTGCGTGTCTTCAATATGTCCGAAGCCGACCCAATGGAACAGGACGGCACGGTCTTCATCCCGCCCTATGCGGAACTCGCCTGCCTCTTTACCGCCGACTGGGTGAGCGCGGACCCCGATGTGAACATGATCGAGGCAATCGAGGATACGACGATGAACTGGCTGGACACCGAAGATATTGCCCCCGAAGAGACTCTCGCCCTTCGCTTCACCCCCGATACTCCCGAAGGCGAAGAAGTGGACTGGCCAGCGAATTTCTGAGGCGGATGCAACGGAGAAAAGGAGAGACCGATGCGGGTTGCGGTAGGGCAAGTAAGTGTGCTGACGGACGATATTCTCCGGTTCGCGCAGCAACTGGGTGTGGCGAGTATGCAGGTGAATACTCCCGCGCTCCCCGGTTTGGAACGTTGGGAATATGAGGACATTCTCGCGCTGCGCTTACGCTGCGAGGAACACGGGTTGCGGCTCGAAGCCATCGAAAATGTCTACACCGATTTCTACGACAAAGCGATGCTCGGTCTGCCGGGGCGCGATGAACAGATCGAAAACTACTGCGCGATCATCCGCAATGTCGGGCGGGCGGGCATCCCGGTACTCGGCTATCATTTTATGCCGAACGATGTATGGCGTACGGCACGTTCGCCTATTGGTCGTGGCGGCGCGACGGTGACTTCGTTCGATCTTGCGGCGGTGGCGGCACACCCCGAAGAGATTATGGTCGCCCGCGCCGACCGTTCCGGCTCCGACGATCCCTTTCGCACGAAGGGAATTATCCCGGCACAGGGATATTCCATCTCGGAAAATGAAATGTGGGCGAACTATGAGTATTTCATCAAAGCGGTAATTCCCGTCGCGGAGGAAGCGGGCGTCACGCTCGCCTTGCACCCTGACGATCCGCCGATCCCCACGCTCGGCGGCATCGCACGGTTATTCTCCAATTTCGCCAACTTCAAGCGAGCGATGGAACTGGTGGACAGCCCCGCGTGGAGCCTCGACCTCTGCCTCGGTTGCTGGTCGGAGATGGGCGGCGAGGCGGCGGTGCTGGAGGCAATAGAGTACTTCGGCTCGCGTGGGAAGATCTCCTATGTCCACTTCCGCGATGTCCGAGGCACGGTGCCAGATTTCGCGGAGTGTTTCATCGGTGAGGGCAACTTCGACCCCGCGAAGGTCATTCGTGCGTTGCATCGCGTCGGCTTCGATGGCTTTCTGCTTGACGATCATGTGCCATTCATGGCGGACGACACGAGTTACGGGCATCGCGGCCGCGCCCACGCGATCGGCTATATGCAAGGTTTGCTCGACATGCTCACAACCAGCGGATAAGTCGCCCGCGCTGCGCCGTCTATGCTACGATGTCGGCACGATTCGCAACGCAATCCGTTTCCGTGCCACGGGAGGTATCCGTATGCCCGCCGACCCCGCCGCGTTTTCGCAATTGCTGAGTACGCACGCTATCACGTTGCCCGACCCTGCCGTGGTCGCCGCCGCGCTCGTCCCCGATTACGATGCGGAATACTCCCGGTGGCAGCAAGACCCCGAAGCCTTTTGGGACGCCATCGCCTGCGATCTGGAATGGCAGAAGCCGTGGACACAGGTACTGGACTGGCAGCCGCCCTACGCACGGTGGTTCGTCGGCGCAGAGTGTAATATCACGATTAACGCTCTCGACCGCCACATCGCGGCGGGGCGGGGCGACAAACTGGCGTGGCTCTGGGTCGGGGAAGATGGCGAGGAGCGGCGGTTCACCTACACCGAGGTGCTGGCACTCGTCTGCCAGATCGCCAATGCGCTCGCGTCACTCGGTGTCGGGCGCGGCGACCGCGTGTGCATTTACCTGCCGCTCACGCCGGAAGGGATGGCGACGATGCTCGCCTGCGCCCGTATCGGCGCGATCCACACGACGGTCTATGCTGGCCTCGGCGCGGGCGCACTGCGCGACCGCATCACCGACGCCGCCGCGAAAGTCGTCGTGACGTGCGACGAGGGATACCGGCGCGGCAAGCCCGTACCGCTCCTGCCGATTGTGCACGAAGCCGTGGCGCAGGTGGCGGGCGTCTCACATGTGCTCCTCTGGCGGCGCAACCCGCAGACCGCCCTCCCCCCAAGCGACGGCACGCGCTGGCTCGATTTCATACAGACCATCGCGCCGCAGCCCGTGACCTGCCCGCCGGAGATCATGGGCAGCGAAGACACGCTTTTTCTGCTCTACACGAGCGGCACGACGGGCAAGCCGAAAGCCCCGGTTTTTGTCCACGGCGGCTACGCAGTCGGCACGAGTTATTACGCCCGCATCGCCTTTGATCTGCGCCCGGACGATCTCTATTGGTGCATGAGCGACATCGGCTGGATTGTCGGACACAGCGCGATGGTCTACGG
>JBBRMX010000137.1:0-9481 GCA_038230615.1 Thermomicrobiales bacterium
ATAGCACATCGGTTTCTTCGCCCTTGACGGGTGCGCTGAACTCCTCCGCCTTTTTTGCGCTCGCATCAAAGGGTGTATAGAAGGCGTGCAGCACCGGAATCCACGCTTTTTCGCCGTCTGCGACTTCGTCCAGCGTCTCCTCCATCTGCGAGGTGAAGCCGTAGTCCACGATGTCTGGAAAGTTGGCGACGAGCACATCGGTGACGATGGTACCGAGTTCGCTCGGTTTCAGCACCTTCTCATCTTTCACCACGTAATTCCGCGCCATAATCGTCGCAATCGTCGGAGCATAGGTGCTCGGTCGCCCGATACCTTTTTCTTCCAGTGCCTTGACGAGCGTTGCCTCGGTGAAGCGCGGCGGTGGCTGCGTCCAATGCTGCTCGGAGCGCAGTTTTTCCAAATCTATCGCATCACCCACATTCAGAAGCGGCAGTGCATCTTTATCGAGTTCGTCGTCGGCATCGCCTGTATCGCGCCCCTCGCGGTAGACCGCGAGAAAGCCGGGGAAGCGTACGACCGAGCCATTTGCCCGGAAGGTGTAACGATTCGCGGCGGGCGGTGGCGGGACGGCGGCAATGTCTACCTGCGTCACATCGAAAACCGCTGCCGCCATCTGGCTGGCAACGAATCGCTGCCACACGAGACGGTAAATATTGTACTGCTGCGGTGAGAGAAAGGTGCGGACATCCTCCGGCGTGCGTGCGGGATCGGTCGGGCGGATCGCCTCGTGTGCCTCCTGCGCCCCCTTCGCCTTCGTCTTGTAGAAGTTCGGCTTCGTGGGGTAGAAATCGCCACCGTAGCGCGAGACGATCAACTGCCGCGCCGCTTCCCGCGCCTCGTCCGAGACATTGAGCGAATCGGTTCGCATATAGGTAATCAGACCGACTTCGCCCTCTTTCGCGGAGAGTTTGATACCCTCGTACAGCCCTTGCGCGATGCGCATCGTGCTTGCCACCGCGTAGCCGTGCCGCCGCGACGCTTCCTGCTGCAAGGTGCTGGTGGTGAAGGGCGGTGTTGCATTGCGCTTGCGTTCGGTCTTGTTGACGTTGTCCACAGCATAGTGCGCATTCGTCAAGCCGTCCAATACCGCCTTTGCATCGTCCTCGATCTTCAGATCGGCTTTCTTGCCGTTGACCTGCGTCAGGCGGGCGTGAAAGCGGTCGCGGTCGGTACGTAGTTCGCCGGTAATCTTGGCGAGATCCGCTTCTACCGTCCACGATTCCACCGGAACGAATGCCTCGATTTCGCGTTCGCGGTCTACGACGATCCGCAGCGCGACCGACTGCACGCGCCCCGCCGACAGTCCCCGTGTCACCTTTTTCCACAGGAATGGTGAGAGGCGGTAGCCGACGATGCGGTCGAGCACACGACGGGCTTGCTGCGCGTCCACGAGATGCGTGTCAATCTCGCGCGGGTTTGCAATGGCTGCCCGCACCGCGTCCTGTGTAATCTCATTAAAGGTGACGCGATGAATCTCTTTGCCGCGTGCGGGCGCGGCTGCCTTGAGCACATGCCACGCAATCGCCTCGCCCTCGCGGTCGGGGTCGGTGGCGAGATAGACCGCGCTGGCGTTCTTGATTGCCGCCCGGAGGCTTCGCACCGTTTCGGATTTGTCGTCCGGCACAACATATGTCGGCGCGAAGTCGTTCGCAAGGTCAATACCGATGCCTTTGTCCGGCAGGTCGCGCACATGCCCCATCGAGGCACGTACCGCATAGCCGGGACCGAGGTATTTCGTAATCGTCTTCGCCTTCGCGGGGGATTCCACGATGACTAGGCGCATTCCCGGTTCGATAGGCGGTTGCGCGGCGCGGCGACCCCCGCGTGCCGGTGCTTTCGCGGCGGTTCGGGTCGTTTTGGGCGCAGGTGCCTTCGTCGCGGTCGTTTTACGCGGCGCGACGGCTTTTTCCGCAGGGGCTTTCGCTGCCGTTTTGGTCGGCGTAGCCCGTTTCGTTGGCGTTTTGGTCGTCGCTTCCCCACTGGCGGCGCGGGTACGCGTCGTCTTTGCGGGGGGCGGTGTGGTTGTCGTATCGTCGGGCATATCGCCCCTCCTGTCAGTGTCCGTACATCCCCGTGTCAGCGTAACAGATAAAGTGCCGCCATTGTCAATACAGGGATGCACCACTGTGTAACGCCAAAAACGGGATTTGTCATCCCGAAACGGCGTACACATGTGCGATACGACAAAATTCGTGCCAGAACCATGCAACACGAATGCCCCCCGCCCCTCCGTGCTGCGCGGGGGAGCATGGTGTTATGTGAGCGACGTGCCGTATGTGCCCTTCACTTTTTCGACGATCTTCTTGACATCCTGTGCGCGGTCGCGGGAGCAGATAAGCACGGCATCTTCGGTGTCCACGATCACGAGATTGTCTACGCCGACGGTGGTGATGAGCCGCCCGTGTCCATGTACGAGTGTGTTCGTCGTGTCTATGGCGATGTGCGGGGCATTCACGCTGATATTGCCGTGATCGTCGGCGTGCATCAGCGAGGCGAGGGTATCCCAATCGCCCACATCGTTCCAGCCGGGGTCGCATGGCACGGTAGCGATAGGGTGAAACTTTTCCATGATGCCGGTATCGAAACTAACCTTTTCGAGCGTAGGGAAGACTTCTTCCAGCGTCTCGACGTAGTGATCGGTGCCGATGGCGTCTTTGATCCGCATCAGCCCCGCATGGACTTCGGGCAGGTACGTCGCAAAGGCATCGAGCAATACCTGCACCTTACAGATGAACAATCCCGCGTTCCAGACGTAATTACCGGTAGCGAGGTATTCCTCGGCGGTTGCTTTGTCGGGTTTCTCGACAAAACGGACGGCGGCACGGGCAGACATATCGTCGCGCTGCCGCAAGGTGTCGCCCATCTCGATATAGCCATACCCCGTTGCGGGGTGCGTTGGCGTAATGCCGATGGTGACGATGGAACCATCCTGCGCCACCTCCGCCGCCAACGCGACTGCCTGCCGTAGGCACGCGGGATCGAGCACCACATGATCGGCATGGAACGATGCGATGGTCGCGTCCGGCGCGTGATGCGCGAGATGCACCGCCACAAGACCCAGTGCGGGACCCGTTTCGCGGGCGACCGGTTCCACAATAATATGGTCGTCTGGCAGTTCGGGGAGTTGCCGCGCGACTTCCGGCGCATGAACCGCATTCACGCCAATAAAAACGTGTGCCGGTTCGATCAACGGCGAAAGCCGCTGCAATGTTGCCTGCAACATGCTCGTCTCGCTCAGCAGCCCGATCAGTGGCTTGGGGCGGTGCTGCCGCGAAAGCGGCCAGAGGCGCGTGCCGCCGCCGCCCGCAAGGATGATGCCGTACAAGTCCATTACCCCGCCTCCTGCCCATACACATGCGGAAATCGCTTCGATGTTGCTAACATACTATAGTATATGAATGCATCGCAATGCGCTCATGCGCGAATATAAAGTTGTGGCCCCGCAGGACGTACCGCCCCCGCGAGTTGCAACTGCACGAGCAACACATTGACTTCGCTGATGGGCAACTCACAGGCGCGGCACAGGTCGTCAATGTGCATTGGGTCGTCGGAGAGAGCGTGCATGAGTGCGTCCGCACCGGGGATGCCGGGGAGCGTCAGTAACTCCTGCTGGACCGGCTTTTTGGCGGGCGCGGCAGCATCGAGGTGGAGTTCGGTGAGGATATCGTCTACATCGGTGACGAGGTGTGCACCGTCTTTCAGCAAGGCGTGGCAACCCGCGCTCGATGGGGTGAGGATGCTCCCCGGCACGGCGAAGACTTCGCGTCCCTGATCGGCGGCGAAATCTGCGGTAATCATCGCACCGCTCTTGCGGTCTGCTTCCACGATAACAACCCCACGCGCAAGCCCGCTGATAATGCGATTGCGGGCGGGAAAATTCGCGGCGTCTATCCGTGCGCCGAGCGGGTACTCGGTGATGAGTGCGCCGCCCCCTGCCGCGATGCGCCGCGCTAATGCCGCATGGTCGGCGGGATAGACGGTGTTCAGACCGTGTCCGAGAACGGCGAATGTGCGCCCACCCGCATCGAGTGCGGCGGTGTGGGCGACGCCGTCAATGCCCTTCGCCAACCCACTCACAACGGTAACGCCCGCCGTCGCCAGCCCTTCCGCCAGCCGCCGCGCTACTTCGCGCCCGTAGGTGGATGCCCGCCGCGTGCCGACGATGGCGACAGCGCGGTCGTCTTGGGGGAGTAATTCACCGCGCACAAAAAGCAGGGCAGGCGCGGAGGGAATTGCACGCAGCCGTTCGGGGTAGGTGTCGTCCTCTTGCGTCAGCACGGAAACGCCCGATTTCTCCACGGCCTCCCACTCGGTTGCGGGGTCGCGGGTGCCGAACGCGGCGGCGGCACTGGTCGCGGTGCGCTCGTCCAATCCGGCGGCGCGGAGCGTGGCAACCGACATGCCCCACGCCGCTGCAAGCGACCCGAACCCGCGCAACAAAAGGCGCATCCGCGCCGGCCCGATCCCCGGCACCCGCGCCCATGCCACCCAGTATGCCCGCTCCGTCTGCGTCGTCGTCATGTCCGGCAGAATACCACAGCAGACCTGTTCGCCGTCTTGACGCCCCGCATCTCGCGCCCCATCATGCCGATAGTTGCCCGTTGGCAGCAAGGCGCATCCCCGTCGCCTTCTTGCATATCGGGCTATTCTCCGTTGCTCGTCACTGGTTGCTGGTTACCGGTTACTGGTTCCTCGCTACTCGCGTTCGGAGGTGCGGCGTGAAGATCGGTGTGTACGACCCCGTGTTTGCCCAGATGCCGTTGGAAGAGATGCTTGATTTCCTCGCGGAGACGAGTTGCACCGCCGTGGAGGTAAACACGGGTAAGTATCCGAATGCGCCGCATATCGATGTGGACGGGCTGCTCACGGATGCGAGCAAACTCCGCAACTTTCAGGCAACATTCGCCTCGCGCGGCATGGAAATCTCTGCGTTGTCGTGCCACGGCAACCCGCTCCACCCGCAGCGCGACGTGGCACAGGCAGCGGACAGCATCTACCGCAAGACGGTACAACTGGCGCAGATGCTGGATGTCCGCACAATCGTGACATTCTCCGGCTGCCCCGGCGATTCCGAAGGCTCGAAATACCCGAACTGGGTCACATGCCCGTGGCCGACGGATTTCCTCGAAATCCTTGCATGGCAATGGAACACGGTTGCTATTCCGTACTGGCAAGAAGCGGGCGCATTTGCAGAGAGCCACGGTGTGCGCGTTGCGCTGGAAATGCACCCCGGCTTTCTGGTCTACAACCCCGAAACCGCCCTGCGCCTGCGCGATGCGGTCGGTGCATCCATCGGCGTCAACCTCGATCCGTCGCATCTGTTTTGGCAGCAGATTGACCCGATTCACGCGATTCGCATTCTGAAGGATGCCGTGTATTACGTCCACGCGAAAGATACCGCCCTCCATCCGTACAATGTTGCCGCGAACGGCGTGCTAGACACCAAGCCGTACCGCAATATCGCGGAGCGGTCGTGGGTTTTCCGGTCGGTCGGATACGGGCATGATCTGCTGTTCTGGCGGCAATTCGTCTCTGCGCTCCGCGAGATTGGGTTCGATGGTGTGCTTTCTATCGAGCACGAAGATGGGCTGGCATCGCCGAAAGAGGGCTTTCTCAAGGCGGTCGGCACGCTGCGCGACGCGATTTTCTCCGATGACCCCGCCGAACCGTGGTGGGCGTAGAGGAGAGTGGAGGGATTTCATGGCATTGCGGCTTGCGATACAGGAGACATTGCTGCCCGCGCCGACGCTGGACGGCAAGTGGGAACAGGCAGCAGCGTGGGGATACGATGCCCTTGAGTTGCGCGGCGACACGCTTCGCAGCGAACGGCGGGAGATTATCGCACGGGTGCGGGCGGGCAGAGGGCGCGTTGCGGGGATCGTCGGAGGGTATCGGGGCTGGCTCATCGCGGAGGACGCCGACGAGCGGATGCAATGCCTCGAAGACCTCGTGCGTCTCGTGCAGTACGCGGCGGAAGTCGAGGCGGCAGGCGTAATTCTCGTGCCGATCTACGGGTACAGCGACCGCCTCCCGTTTCCGCACAAACGTGACGTGGTTGCGGACGAGGCGCGGTTTGAGGAGTCGCTACGCGAATTGCTGCGCTTCGCAGAGAATGTGCGGATGCCGGTACTGCTGGAGCCGCTCAACCGCTACGAAACGCACCTCATCCACCGGCAGGAGGAGGGCGCGGCATGGTGCGAACGCATCGGTAGCCCGCAACTGCGCCTGCTATCCGACCTGTTTCATATGAACATCGAGGAGCGCGACCCCGTTTCCGCGCTCGGAGCGGTGCGGCAGTTCCTCAGTTACGTGCATCTCGCGGACAACACGCGGCTGGAACCGGGAACGGGCATTACCGATTTTAGCGCGGTCCTGCGCGAGTTGCGACAGATCGGCTACGACGGCTACTGTGCGCTGGAATGCCGCTTATCTGGTAGGCCAGACGAAGTGCTGCCCCGCACCGCCGCCTATCTCCGCGCCTTCGGCGGAGACTGACGGCAGGTACTCCGGCGGTTGTGCGTGCGGTGCGTCCGCGACGGATTACGGATTGCGGAGCCGATGGACAAGGAGCGCAGCGATGGGTCGTGTGCCACAATCCCGTGCGGGCGCACGCCCTGCCGCCGGATCATACAAGCAGACGATCTGGCAACGCATCCTGCGCGAGCGATGGATGTATCTGTGTATCCTGCCGGGGTTTGTCTACTTTGTGGTCTTCAAGTATGTGCCGCTTCTGGGCAATGTCATCGCCTTTCAGGATTACTCGCCCTTTCTCGGTTTCGATAGCCCGTTCGTCGGCTTGGACAACTTCCGCAAACTTTTCACCGATCCCGATATCGGCACCGTTATCGGTAACACACTCGAGATCAGTATCCTCCAACTCGTGTTGTTCTTCCCCGCGCCGATTATTCTCGCCCTTCTGCTCAACAGCATGATTTCGGAGCCAGTCAAACGGGCGATGCAAAGCGTGCTGTACCTGCCGCATTTCATCTCGTGGGTCATCATCATCGCGCTGTGGCAGCAAATCTTCGGGGGCGACGGGTTTATCAACAAGATGCTGCGCGACGGCGGCAACACGACCGTCAACATCATGAACAACCCCGCGCTATTCAAAATCCTCGTCACCTTGCAGTTGATCTGGAAAGATACGGGGTGGGGGACGATCATCATTCTCGCCGCCCTGACCCGCATTGATACGACGCTCTACGAAGCTGCCGCGATGGACGGTGCAAACGGCTGGCAGCGGCTGTGGCGCATCACGCTCCCCGGTATCAAGGGGGTAATCGTGCTGCTACTCATCCTCCGTCTCGCCCGTCTCCTTGATACCGGTTTCGAGCAGATCTTCTTGCAGCGTAATGCCGTCGGCGCGAAAGCGGCAGAGGTGCTCGATACATTCGTGTACTTCCGGGGTATTCAGGGTGGCGATTGGGGCTTCTCCGCAGCGGTCGGGCTGGTCAAGGGGTTGGTTTCGGCGGTGATGGTGTTCGGCGCAAACTGGTTCGCCAAGCGGCTCGGGGAAGAGGGGGCATTGTAGATGGGAGCGCACTCCCCGCCGGACGCGACGACCGCCCCAGTCTTTCGCACCGAATCGAGCCGCCCGCCATGGATGGAAAAGCCGAGCAGTGCGGCGCGGGCAGGTAAATCGGTGCTGATGACTGCCATCGCTTTCACGATGCTCTTTCCATTCGTCTACGTGATCGCGGTCAGCCTTTCCAGTTATAAGGATGTGGTGAAGGGCGGGTTGATTCTCTGGCCCGTTCACCCGACGCTGGAAGCGTACCGTGCCATCCTTACCGGGGGTATCGTCGTCCATGCATTGCAAGTGAGCATCGTGCTGACCGTCGTTGGTACATGTATCAATCTGGTGATGACGACAACGCTTGCCTACGGGCTTTCGCGCCCCAATGTGCCGGGGAGCAGAGTTGTTTTGGGGATGGTGCTGCTCACGCTGCTTTTTCAGGCGGGGTTGATCCCGAACTATCTGCTCGTGAAGCAACTGGGGTTAATCAATTCGTACGGGTCGCTCATCCTGCCGGGGATGATAAACGCCTTCAACCTCGTTATCCTGCGGCAGTTTTTTATGAATCTGCCGGAGGAATTGCTGGAATCGGCGCGGCTGGACGGCGCGAACGACTTGCGGATTCTGCTGCGAATCGTCTTGCCGCTCTCCAAGCCGGTGCTGGCGGTCGTCGCGCTCTTTTACGGGGTGGCGCACTGGAACGATTTCTTCGCGGCGACACTCTATCTCAACGACGCGCAGAAATGGCCGATCCAACTCGTGTTGCGGCAGTACGTCTTGCAGGGGAGTGCGCTGGCAAGTGCCGTCACTCTTGACCCTAACCAGCCACCGCCGCCCGCGCAGACGATCCAAATGGCGGTAGTCGTGATCGCTACCGTGCCGATTTTGCTCGTCTATCCGTTCTTGCAGAAATATTTTACGAAGGGTGTGTTGACAGGCGCGATCAAAGGGTAGCAACGCATGAGTGGGGCGCGGGCGTGGTGGCTTCTGTCCGTGCGGTTTCGCGGTTGTAGGTTCCGCACGGCGGATATTCTGTGCCATAATTCCGCGCACGGAGTACGGGGAAACGAGGACGGCGCACGGAGGCGACAACGGTGGCAGAGTGGACCTTTCTCACGAATCACGCGCAGGTATTGCTCTGCATCGCCCGCAATAGCCGCCTGACTGCCCGCGAAATTGCGGTGTCTGTCGGGATCACCGAGCGGGCGGTGCAGCGCATCCTCGCCGAACTCGCGGAGGCGGGCTATCTCAGTCGCACCCGCGACGGGCGCAACAACCGTTATGAAATCCATCCCGATGTGCCGATGCGCCATCCCGCGCAGCACGATCACACCGTGCGCGATCTGTTCGCCCTGCTCGATGTGCGCGGGGAATAGCCCCGGTTATGCCGCCAAGAACGACGAATGCACCGCGCATGGTCCGGCGGGAGCAATGCCGGGTGACACGCTTGACACCGCACTACAGGACATGATAGCGTTTCCGAATAACTGAGTACGCCCGCGATGACGGGGAGAAGTACGCGGGGTGGCAATCGCCAGCGAGCGGGGGAGCGTGGAAGCCCCGTGCGATGATGCCCCCGCCGAACGCACCTCCGAGCGGCACACCGAAGAAAGCACCGCGCAGACCGGCACGGGCAAGTAGGTGGAGGTGGGTGGCACCCACGCAATCAATCGCCGCAATAAGTGGTCGGGGCGCATGTCTGCCCCGGCAATGAGGGTGGTACCACGGGCGTTGCGCTCGTCCCTCCATCGTCTACGCGACGAGCGGAGGAAGACGGACGCGCAACGCCTGTTTTTGTGTGACTTGTCTGTCACAAAGGGAGGACCACAGCAATGGCGGAACGGAAACCGGTTAAAAAGGTCGTGCTTGCCTACAGCGGCGGGTTGGATACCTCGTGCATCATCCCGTGGCTGAAAGAACACTACGGTAACCCCGAAATCGTCGCCTTCTGCGCGAATGTCGGGC
>JBBRMX010000138.1:0-9479 GCA_038230615.1 Thermomicrobiales bacterium
ATACATCGCTCAATCTGATCGTGCGGGCGACGAAGTATTTGCCTGTGGTTGGTGTGCTGGGGATGCGGCGTCAGATGGTGCAGCCGGTCTGGGTGGGCGATGTCGCTACGATTGCCGCAGCGTGCCTTACGATGCCAGAAACGGTCGGGCAGACATACACACTGGCGGGACCGGAACCCTTGGAGATCGCTGATTTGTACCGTGCTGTGCAGCGGGCGATGGGTGTGTACCGCCCGATTATCCGCATCCCGAAGGCAGTGCCAAAGGCAATTGCGGCGGCGAATCTGCTCTTACCGCGCCGCTGGCTCACTCCCGGTGCGATAGACTTCGTCACGATGTCTACGACTGCCGACCCGCGCCCCGCCGAAGCGGCTTTCGGTCGTGCGATGACGCCGCTGGATGTGGGGCTGCGGTATCTTGGGGCGGGTGGTGCGTGATGCGCTGAACCTTTTCCTCGGTCTGTTCGTCTTTCTTGGTGTAGAAGCGATCTGCATATCTGATGGGCGGGGAAAGATGTATACCGAAGAACTGCGGATGCCGACAAAGGGGATGGTGGGGATTGCCATCGGATTCCTCGCGCCAGTGCTGATATTGCTCGTGTTGCAAGTCATCTTGCCATTGCCGCTGATCGGGCGGATTGCCATTGGCGCGGCGATGCTGATAGAAATCGTGGTCTGCGTCGTGTTGCTGCGGGTGCTTTCGCGGTTCGTCATCACGATTGACAGTGACCCGCTGCGGATCGGGCGGGCGCGGTACCGGCTCCATCGCATCGTCACCTGCTGCCCGACCCGTTGGGCGGGGTGGGGGACGACCTATCGTGCGATGGGGATGCGGCACCATCCGTATCCCGGCGAGCAGAACGCCGTCTGGCTCACGCTGACGGATAAGGCGCAGGTGCTGTTCACCACGCATCACCCCGATGCCGTATGCGATGCCCTGCAAGCCCATCGTCCGCAGATCGAACGCCGCGAACCGTAATCGCTCGTGCCACGAAGTATGTAGTACCGCCGACTGAAGGGAACGCTCATGCGCGACTGGATTACGACACCGGACGGCGAGACAGACGAAGCGCACATTACGCCGGAGCGGTTTCTTGCGTATCGCCTCGAACGGCTTGGTATCGCGCCGGAGACGCACCGAATTCACCCGGCGGTGGTGCTCACATTTCAGAAGCAGATCGAAGATGTGCTCGTACGCGAGACGGGCGCGGTGCTGATGGGGAACGGCTTTTCGACGCAGACCGATGCGCCGTTCTATGCGGGGACGCTCGACGGTGTGCCGATGCATATCCAGCGGCTGCCTGTCGGTGCGCCGATGGCGGTCGTCGCGCTGGAAATGCTCATCGCGAGCGGCGCGACGACGTTTGTGCTGGCGGGGATCGCGGGCAGCCTCTCGCCCGACGCGCCCATTGGTGGCATCGTCATTCCGACGGGGGCGGTGCGGGAAGAAGGCACATCATATCACTATCTTCCGCCCGATAGTGACCCGATGCCGGACGCTCCACTCGTCGCCGCGTTGCAGCGGGCGGCGGTGCGGCGGGAGATCGTCGCACACGCGGGACGTGTCTGGACGACCGACGCCATCTACCGAGAGATGGGCTGGAAGGTGCGCCAGTATGCAGCGGCGGGTGTACTTGCGGTGGAGATGGAATTGTCCGCGCTCTTGGCGGTGGCGCAGGTGCGCGGGGTGCGGTTGGCGGCAGTGCTGACGATCTCGGACGAACTCTTCCGCCCGTGGAACCCCGGCTGGCACAACGACGCCTTCGATGCGGGGCGTCGCGCTGTCGCCGCGCTCGCGCTGGATGCGCTGAGGGCTGAGGGGTAGGGGCTGCGCTCCCGCGTTTGTCCCTCAGCCCTCCATCTTTGCTACTGTGTGCTTCGCTATTGCGCGGCGTAGGCGGCGAAACCGCTCAAGCCTATTGTGCCGCCGATCTCGATACGCGGCTCCCAGAATTGCTTGCCCGGTTCCCAATTTATACCGCCCGTGGCGTTGATACCGCCCCGGTAGCCTGCTGCCTGCGCCGCCGCCCAGACGCGCCCGTTGGAATCGCCGTACGGGTAGGCGATATAGCGCATCGGGATGCCGAGGCGCGTTTCGAGGCTTGCTTTGCTCTGCTGCAACTCTGCTGCCAGCGTGCCGTCTGCGATGCGTGTCAGGTACGGATGGCTCGATGTATGGCTCTCGATCTCGTTGCCGCTACGAATGAGGTCAACCAACTGCGCGTCCGAGAGGGCGCGAATATTCGCCACGATGAAATAGGTCGCAATGAACCCGTGCGCCCGGAGGATCGGGAACGCATTCACCTGATCGGCGTTGCCGTCGTCGAAGGTGAGCGCGATGGGCTTGTCTGGCAGCGTGCGCCCGCCGAACATTGCCTGATACATCTGCGAGATCGTAACGGTGTGGTAGCCATTTTGCTGTAGCCAGCCCATTTCGGACGTGAACTGCTCGGCGGACGTGAAGTAGCGCGAGGCAGGACCGATGTGATGATACATCAGTACCGGCACGCGCAGCGATACGGGCGATGTCGCCTGCGACGGGGCGCGCCCAAGCCAGTCTGTCGGGTAGCCGTGGGCGTCAAATGCGCCGCGTCCGAGGGGGAGCATCTGCACATCGTCGGCTTTGTCGGCGCGGTCGGGTCGCCAGCGTAATGCGCCCCGCTCGAAGAACTGCACGGTGTCGCCCGCCTGCGGCAATTCGTCTGAGATCGCCGCGCCGAGCAATACTTGCCCGTCGTGTGCATCCCAATATCGCCGGAACCCGTTCGCCGCTGCGTGGAGCGATGCGCCGTCCGGTTGCCCTGCCCGCGCCTCGATACCGAGGGCTGCAGGCACAATCGTGCCGTTCGGCTGTTGTTCGAGCCGCGCATTGGCGAAATACTGCACGGTGCGGCCGTTTTCGGGCAATGCCTCGGTCAGGGGTGCGCCGAGGACATCCGCATCGCCGTGCGCGTACCAGAAACTGAGAAACGGCTCGCGCACATTATGCCCGGTGCTGTCGTCGTAGGAGACCGCGCCGGGGGGAGCGTCCGCACGCGCGGACAGTGTCGGAATTACCAAGCCAAGAAGGGAAACCACCAGAACCATTCGCGCTAACCAAACCTGTGACCCGACCATTACCCCACCTGTCCTTCGCACGGAACCGCCCGTGCGCTCATCCCGCCCCCACCTGCCCACACAATGTATGTACGTATATCCCGTATAACGTGGAATATCCGGTAATGTGACGAAGATGGCGTTCGTGGGTTCACCTAGGTGGTGAGGGCGGCGATGAGGTCTGCGACGGTGGTCGTGTACGCGCCCCCGCTGGCGTCAATCCAGTAGCGCACTTGCAAATTGACGCCCGCCGCCGCATTGTCACCGGTCAGGCGTGTATCGGTGCGAAGACCGGAGATGCGTTTGCCGAGACCGTAGCCGAAGCCCATTTCGCTTGCGGTGCCGCTGTCCACATCCACGCCGTCCAGCACCCCGACGACCCAGTCGCAGTCGCGGATGGCGCGTTCGTTCGTTGCGGCGATCTCGTGATTCACTGCCGCCACGCGCGCGAGACGGCGGACGGGGTCGGTCTCGGCGTGTGCTGTCTGCATCGCCGCGCCGAACTCGCCCGCTTCCCACGGGTTGTGGACGCCGAAACCCGCCGCTCTGAGGGCGTCCTGCAATTCCGTCATGAATGCCTGCGTAGACGCCGCGAACCCTAACGGTGAGGCGAGATAGAGTGTCGTCATGGGTTTGTTCCCTCTCGATATAGGCAAATAGCCCTGCCCGTATTGTCGGTCAATCTCAGCGTTGCGTGGGGGCGAGCCACTGTGCGGCGCGGGCGGGGAGGGCGGCAGCGGGTCCTTCCTCCTGCGTGCATTGTGGTAAAGAACGTAAGAACGTTTTTCCGTATCGTTTCGTCTTGATGCGGCTATCGAGGATGGCACAGACGCCCCGGTCGGTCTCGGAGCGGATCAATCGCCCAAAACCCTGCCGGAATTGCAGCACCGCACGCGGCACGGCATATTCGACAAATGGCTCTGCGAACCCTTCCGAACGTGCTTGATAGACGGGATCGGACGGCACCTCGAAGGGCAGTTTCGTAATGACGAGTACCGAGAGCGCGTCGCCCACGATGTCAATACCTTCCCAGAACGATTTCGTGCCGAAGATGACGGTTTCGGGGTTCGCCTTGAACCGCTGGATGATCTGGCGTGGGCCGCCGTCCAGCCGTTGCCCCTGCCCCAACACGACGATGCCCGCCGCTTCCAAGATCGGTTTGACAGCGTGATAGGTCTGCTGCAATGCGCTATTGGACGTGAACAGCACTAATGCCCGCCCGCGTGTCGCCTCGCAGAGGGCGATGATCGTGTCCTGCACCGCTTTCTGGTAGCCGGGGCGGTTTGGCTCCGGGATATCGGCGGCGGTGTAAAGCAGTGCGGAGCGGCGATAATCGAAGGGCGAATCCACCGCGACCGCAACCGATTCGTCGTGGACGATGCCAAGGCGCGATTCGAGATAGTCGAAGTTGCCCTCGGTCGTCATCGTCGCGCTAGTGAGGATGGTCGTGCGGCGGGGCGCGAACAAATCCGCTTGCAGGGTCGCACCGATGTGGAGCGGTGCTGCATTGACGCTGATCTGCCGCGCGATGTCGCCGCCACCCACGCCGGGGAATGCGGGCGCATTGGTATCGCCACGCGGGGTATCAATCTCGGTCCAGTAGACCATCTCCTCATCGGGATCGGCAAAGGCGGACGACGCATTGACGCGCAGATCGGTGCTGGAGCGCATCGCACGGGTGAGGGCGAGCAGGGTTTCGTCCTGCTCCTGCATCGTTTCTTCCGGTAGGCGATAGACCTGTTCGTAGAGCGTGTTCAGCCCCTGCGCGAGCACCGAGAGGGGCAGCGAGAGTTCGTCCCACGCGATTTCGACTTCTGACCACGCGGGGTCATTGCGGACAGTGGCGGTAACGCGCAGGCGGGTGTCATTGCCGCTTCCCTGACGGTACGCCAAGAATGCAGCGAGGCGGTCGAAAAGCGTTGTCGCGCGGGCGCGGGCATCCTCGATGCGCGGCGTCATCTCGGCGCAGACGCGGGAGACATCGTCAATGACTTCGGTCGGCACCTTGCCGGAGCGCACCCGCGTGGGCAATTCCGCCAGCACGCCGCGTGTGCCGTCCGCCTGCCCTTCCATGAGCGAATTGAGGTACGTGAACACCGTGCTACGCTCGAAGCGGTAACCGAGTTGCTTCGTCGCCTCGTCTTCGAGGTGGTGCGCCTCGTCCACGATCAGGTGTTCATAGGGCGGTAGCACGCCGCTGTTCGTCGTCATATCCGAGAGCAGCAAGGCGTGGTTGACGATCACGACATGCGCGTTTTCTGCTGCCCGCCGCGCCCGCTGCACGAAGCACTGCCCGCGCTTCTGGAAGACGCACGAGTTCGGGCAACTGTCCGGGCTGGCATTCACGCGGTTCCATGCCTGCAAAACGCCCTCGCGCCGCTCGTCGTCGGTGAAGCGGATTTCGCCTACGTCGCCGGTGTCAGTTGTCTGGAGCCACATCAGGAGGCGCAGCATCAGCCGCGCCTCGGCGGGCGAGAGCGACGGGTTGCCGCGCAATTTGAACCAGCGGTAGAGGCAAAGGTAATTTGCCCGCCCCTTCACGACGGTGGCGCGGAAATCGGCGGGCAACCCCGCGCCGTTCGCTGCCGCTGCTCCCCCGATGGTCTGCAAGACGTGCATGAGATCGGGGATGTCTTTTTTTGCGAGTTGGTCTTGGAGCGCAATAGTCGCGGTGCTGACGATGACTGTTTCCCCATGTTCCACGGCGTGCGCAACCGCAGGCACGAGATAGGCGACAGATTTTCCCGTCCCCGTCCCTGCCTCGACCACAAGGTTTTGTCCCTCATTGAAGGCATCGGCGACTGCGCCGAGCATTTCCATCTGCTGCGGGCGATGCTCGTAGTGCGGGAATGCCTGTGCGAATGGCCCGCCGGGTCGGAAGGTGTCGGTGATCGTTTCGACATCGAGCGGGCGCGTGCTGCCGGTGTCGCGCAGCGGTTCCGGGCGGGGGCGTGGCATGAGATAGAGCAGGTCTACGCCGCCCTTGCTCCCGCTCTCGTCCCCCTGCGCGACGCCTGCCTGCGCCCGCAATTGTTGCAGGATACTTGCCCCCATGCTGCCGGATTGCTCCTGCTGCCGCCCGCGCAGGACCTGCCGGAAGAGCGGCGCAAACGGCGATTGCCCTTGATCGGCGAGGCGCGACACTTCCGCGAGTGTGTCGGGGTCGAACTCCTCGATCTTGCCGAGTAATGTCTGGAAGACATCCACGGTCAGTTCGCAGTCACTCAGGGCGCGATGCTCCTGCGGTCGCCCAACACCGAGGCGTTCCGCAATACGTGCGAGGCTATAAACCGGCAGATCGGGCAAGAGCAGTGTAGCGAGGTCGTAGGTGTCGAAGGTCGGGTTGTCGAGTTGCGCTCCCTGCCGTGTGAGCAGCGCGAGATCGCCCCCGATAGATTGCCCGACAATCGGATGCCGCCCGACGAAGGCGCGGAACTGTGCCGCGATCTGCGGGAAGGCGGGGGCGGCGGCAACCATCGCTTTGGTAATGCCCGTCAATTGCTCGATGGAGAGTGACATCGGGCGCATCGGGCGCACCAGCGATGACCAGCGGTCTAGAATGCGTTCCCGCGTGAAGGTCACCGCCGCGACTTCGATAATTTCGTCGCCACGCTCGTTCCCTGTCGCCTCCACATCTACCGCAACGAATGTCGGCACCTGCGGCAGACCGGGTTGCATCGGGCGGGCGGGCAGCGGGCGATTTGCCCCTTCCGGTCGGATCGGGCGGCGGGGCGGTGGCAGGGGTGACACGCGGGCGAGACCTTTCACAAGCGCAACGAACCGTGGCAGCATCCGCCAGCGGGGGAAAGAAATTGTACCAGATCGTCGCGGGCGAAAACCCTTCTCAGGTTAGTTTTCCCGCTCAGTATTGCACTAAAATCTCATCGAGCGGCTTTTTCCGCAGCGCGTGCGCGGGGACCGTCGCATCGGGCGCGGGGTAGCCGACGGGCAACACGACATATGCCCGTTCGTTCGGCGGTCGGTGCAGCACGTCGCTCAGGAAGCCCATCGGGTTGGGGGTGTGGGTGAGCGCGACTAATCCCGCGTGCGTGATACTGGCGAGGAACAACCCCACCGCGATGCCGACCGATTCCGTCGTGTAATAGTGTTTGCGCCGCTGCGTCGTGCCGTCCGGCTGTGCTTCCAAGCCGTAGGCGTGGGCGAAGACGATGACGAGATACGGGGCATCGGTGATGTGTGCCTTGCGGAAATCGGTGCCGAGCGGGGCGAGGGCTGCACGCCACTCCGGGGTGATATGGTGGTCGTAGAAATCCTGCTCCTCGCGCTCCGCTTCCGCACGGATGCGTGCTTTGATGTCGGGATCGGCAACGACGGCGAATGTCCACGGCTGCTGATTTGCACCGCTCGGTGCGGTGCCTGCCGCCGCGACCGCATTGGTGATCAGTTCGTACGGCACGGGCTCCGGCGAGAACATTCGCACGCTGCGCCGCTCCTGCATCGTGGCGAGGAACTCCCGCGAACGGCGCACGCTCTCTGCCTCGTCCAGTCGTTCGTGCATGAGTGGCACGGATTCGTACGGCGTTTCTTCGGGTGCGTCGTGCGCGGTCATGGGGGCGTTCCTTTCGTTGATGCTGTCATCTTGGCGATGTGTGTGGCAATCATAGCCGATGTCGCCGGATACGGGGCGGGCGATGACACAATGCCCGCATATGCTGTAGGATAGGCGCATGGCGCAGATATTTGACCAGCGGCACTGGCACAGCTGGAGAACCGCACAAACGCATTGGTTCGCCGCGTAAACCCCTGAGTGCATCGGGTATACGCGGCGGGAACCACGCACCGCGATTGTTGCCCCCGAACGGCGGGGGCATGTGGTGTGTTGCTCCTGCCTCTTTATGGAGGAGCAAACGAGTATGTCTACATCTGCATCGTCACGTCTGCCTATGCTCATCGCCCGCCTCGACGGTGTCGGTGTCAGTTATGGGGCGCATCCAGTTCTCACCGATATTGATTTCAGCCTGAACGATGGCGACAAGATCGGGTTCGTAGGCCCGAACGGGGCGGGGAAGTCCAGCCTCTTACGCGTGCTTGCGGGTGCTGAACCCCCGTCCGCAGGGAATCGTACGCTGCGCCGAAATATCACCGCTGCCTATCTCCCGCAGGAATACGGGGACCGCTCCGATGCCGTCCCGTTCGCGGAGGTCGTCGCGGGACATGCGGCGGCGCACGCCCTCGCCCGCGATCTCGCGGCGGTCGAAGCGGAACTGAGCGATCCCGCCTGCTACGGCGATATGCGCCGGATGGAACACGCCCTTGCGCGGCAGGCGACCTTGCTGGAAGCATGGGATGCGGCAGGGGGCGACCGCCTCACCGACGACGCACACACGCTGCTCGAACGGCTCGGATTGCCGCCCACGCTGCACGATGCGCCCCTCTCGATCCTTAGCGGTGGGCAGCGCAAGATGGTCGGTCTTGCTCGCTGCCTCATTGCCAAGCCCGATCTGCTTCTACTCGATGAACCGGACAACCATCTCGACATGCCGGGGAAAGCATTGCTCGAATCGGTGCTCCAATCGTACACGGGCGCGTTGGTGCTCATCTCGCACGACCGCTATCTGTTGGACGACACCGTGCGCGAGATCGTGGAGGTTGCAGACGGCGGCATCACACGCTACACCGGCAATTACAGCAGTTACGCCACGCAGCGCGAACTTGCTCTTATCAAGCAGCAGCAGGACTGGTCGTCGCAGCAGAAAGAGATCAAGCATCTCGAAGAATCCATCGCCCGCTTCAAACTCTGGGCGAACATGGTGCTGGACGAGCGGCACAAGAAGCAGGCAAACAACAAGCAGCGGCAACTCGACAGCATGGACAAGATCGAACGCCCTGTGCTAGAGCGGCGAAAAATGGGGCTACGGTTCGCGTCCGGTGAACGTGGCGGGCAGAAAGTGATCGAGGCGAGGCACATCTCGCGGGTCTTCGATGAGACAGTCGTGCTGCTCGATGTGAATTTTACGTTAATGCGCGGCGACCGTGTTGGCGTGATCGGGCGCAATGGGGCGGGGAAATCGGTATTGCTGCGCTGTATCCTCGGCGAGGACATGCCGACCGAGGGCGAAGTCTGGATCGGGCCTTCGATCCGTGTGGGGCAGTACGCGCAGCAACACGACACCCTCGACCCCGCCGAAACGCCGCTCCATTTCATCCGCAATCTGCGCCCGATGCGCGAAGAAGCGGCGATGGGCATTCTCGGCAAATTTCTGTTCACCTACCGGCAGGCAACAGGGCAGATCGCCACGCTCAGTGGCGGCGAAAAGAGCCGCCTGCAACTCGCACGGCTGATGATTGGCGGCGCAAATTGCCTGCTACTCGATGAGCCGACGAACCATCTGGATATTCCGAGTACCGAGGTGCTGGAAGATG
>JBBRMX010000139.1:0-9361 GCA_038230615.1 Thermomicrobiales bacterium
ATGAATGGCGTTCCCGCCGAGGCGGGCGTCCCGGCGCAGCGCGTCGTCAACGCGCAGGGCGTCCTGACAGGCGCGTGGGCATTTGGGCATCCCGACACGATGGCGGGCTTACTCCGTGCCGAAGGGGTAGAGTTCGACACAAAAGGGCGCGTCGTGATGAAACGGCACGCATGGGACCCGCTCATCGCGCTCGATGACGACGAGCGGCAACAGGTGCTCGATGGCGCGGCGGCGCAATTTGCTGACCTCCCCGCCGCAGATGACTTGCCCGACATGATCCGGCGCGATCTCGATAGCCCATTCCGTGTCCGCCCGCCGCAACCGGGAACCTGAATCCTCGCCGTGTGATCTTCCAATTTTCCACACGCGCTAATGAAACGGATCGGTCGAAAAGGCTACTCCGCCGGGGATTGCAGCCGTGCGACGAGCGCGAGCAAATCGTCCACTGCTGCCGGGAGTGAGAACCGTGCCTCGACGATTGCCCTCCCGCGTGCGCCCATTGCGTGCATCGTTTCCGGCGGTGTCGTCATGGCGGTGAGGATTACCCGTGCGAGGGCGTCGGGTTCGTTTGGCGGCACGAGCCAGCCCGTTTCGTTAGGGATTACTTTGTCCGGGATGCCCCCAACAGCGGAGGCGACGACGGGCAGTCGCCGTGCCATCGCTTCCAGTACGACCAACGAACTCCCCTCGAAGCGCGACGGATTGACAAAGATGGTCGCCGCTGACAGCGTACGATGCAACTCTGCGTCGGAGAGGATGCCGGGGAGGGCAGTTTGCGCCGTGATACCTGCCCGCTTGATCGTCGTCCGCAGACCGTCCCGCGCCGCGCCATCCCCAATATGCACCCATCGCCACCCCGTCGGCAGGCGGTCGCGGATCGCACCGAGGGCAAGGGCGAGCACATACAACCCCTTGTACGACTCGATCCGCCCGACGCTGACGATCACCGGCGGCGACACCGGCGCGGCATCCGGTGGCACGAGGCTGTCGAGATAGGCGATGTTGATGCCGTTCGGTACGACCGCGACGCGCTCTTGCGGCACGCGCAGATTCTCCCGTGCGTCCTGTACGAGGCTTGCATCGGTGGCGATGACGGCATCTGCAACAGCGGCGGCGTCCCGCACGAGGGCATGTTGCCGTCGCAGAAGCAATTGCTTGAGCGGGGAGCCATGAAACTCCTCCATGCCGTGCGGATTGACAAGTAAGGTGCGAACCTGCCCATTCGCCAGCGGCGCGACAAATGCCGCCGCCGCTGCCCCATGCCCGATGGCGAGATCGTACGCTTCACCGCGCTCGGCGATAGTGTGCGCGAGATCGGCAACAAACGGCGCGTAGTGCAGGGCGCGATCCGGAACGCCGCCCGCCCGCACAAGTGCCGTCGTGCGCCACGGCACCGTGACGACTGCGAAAGGCTGCGTCTCGGTCTCGGCGGAGGTTGCGGGGCGTGTGAACAGCGTCAATGTATGACCGCGCTTCGCCAGTTCAGTGCAGACATCCGACACTGCCCGTTCCAGCCCGCCCCGTCCATGGAAGGGGGCAGCCGCCCTGCTTGCAACCGCGATCTTCATCGGTTCACCGCCACCCGGTAGAGCAATGCCGTTCGTTGCGCGACAGCGTGAATGTCGAAGGTGTTGCGGGCGTGGGCGCGGGCAGCGTCGCGCATCCGCGCCCGCAATGCGTTGTCGCGCCAGAGTTGCGCGGCGCGTGCGGCGAGGGCATTGGTATCGCCCCGTCCGACGAGAAAGCCGGTGATACCGTCTCGCACTGCGTCCGGTGTGCCGCCTGTTGCGGTAGCGATGATAGGCACACCGAGCGCGAGGGCTTCGAGATGTGTGCGGCTCAGCGGTTCGTCCCATCGCACCGGAAAGAGTAGTGCTACCGCGCCCGCCATGATGCGAAGTGTCTCGTCGTTCGGGCGTACACCTAAGAGCCGGATGCGGTTGCCCGTCGAGTCTGCCGCCCGGAGCATCGCCGCATCGGGGCCGTCGCCGAGGACGACGAGCGGCGGCGCATCCTGCGGCAACCGCTGCATGATCTCCGGTAGGCGGTCGGTGCCTTTGTGGTATGCAAGTTTGCCGACTGAGACGAAATATGCGGGCGGCAATGCCGGGTTATCCGCCGGGACGACCTGCGCGAGGGCAGCGGTATCAATGCCATTGGGAATCACAAAGAGCCGCTCCGGTGTGACATGGGGCGCGAGTTCGTCAGCAATTGCCCCGCTCACGGCGATGACTGCCGCCGCTTTCCGCAGCACCTCATGCCGTTGCGCCAGCGTTGCCCGCATCACTGCCGCTTTCGCTGTCCGCAGTACAGCGGGAGCAGTGGTCGTGCCGCGTGCGATGTTGCATGGCGATTTCGTCCCTGTGAGGCAACCGGGGCAGGGTGTTTCCGCGAGGGCGGTGCCGTAGAAACAGGTCGCCCAGTGATCGCGCACGGTGACCACGACGGGGATGCCCTCTGCTGCTCGCGTTGCTACGAGTGCGGAATGGACATGTTGTGCGTGGAGCACGTCAGGTTGCCAGTCGCGCAGTAGTCGCTGTATTGCTGCGCCTGCCGCTAGCCCGTTCGCGGAAAACGCCACATCCGGCAGCCGTCGCGCGTCGTTGTCCGGTCGCCAGACGGGGAATCCGTCATAATCCGTCCACATTCCTGCGAGTGTCGGTTGGCATACGACGACGCGTACCGCATGTCCCGCTTCGCGCAGACCGCGTGCGAGGTGGTACGCACTCTGCCCGCTGCCGTAACTGCGCGGCGGGAAAACATCGGAAACGAACAAGACGCGCAACGGTGCGCTGCTCGGTGTATGCATCATGTTACAAGTATCGCATGCAGGGTGTCGTCCAGCCGCACGCAATGCGCCGCCCACGAATAGTCCCGCACGACCCGTTCCCGCGCCCGCGCCGCCATCGCCGCCCGCTGCGTCGCCGGGAGGAGCAGGATGCTGCCAATTGCCGTCGCAAGCGCACGAATATTGCCCTCCGGCACCGTTGCTCCGCACCCCGCGACGATGCTGGTAAGGGGAGGGATAGCGGTTGTCACCACCGGCACACCCATCGCCATCGCCTCCCAGACTTTGAGTGGTGACCAGTAGAAACCGAAATGCTGTAGCGGTGCGTGAAACCGGGGCGCAAACGGCGCGACCGACACATCGCACAGTGCGAGATGCGCGGGGATGTCCGCGTACGGCACGGTTCCCGCGCATATCACGTGTGATGCGTCACCGCTGGCGGCGACTTGCGCCGCGATTGCCGCCCGCTCCGGTCCGTCACCGATGAGCAAAAGCCGCGCATCGGGAAATGTCTGCCGCACCTCGGTGAAGGCTGTCGCTGCGTCCGCCGCACCGTGCCATGCCCGAAAACTGCCGTGGAACCCGATCACCGGCGCATTGTCCGGGATGCGATATCGCGCCCGGAGTGTCTGCGCGGTTGCCCCGTCGTGTGGGAAGCGTGCAGGGTCGAAACGCGAGACATTCGCGCCCCAATCGAGCCGCATGACCCGTTCCCGCATCTCGGCGGGTACCGTTGTTGCGAGCGGCGTCACGATGGCGGACGCCCACTGGCATTGCTGCGTCGCCCATCGGCGCATCGGTCTCCCGAAGGCGCGGTCAAGTCTCTCTTTGCGGCTCCCCGGCGGGTCAACAACAGGTGCGTTCACTTCGAGTAGGGCGGGGATACCGTGTGTGTGCGCCGCGAACATCGCGCCCCCCGCGAATGTGTAAAACCGCTCCATTACCGCATCCGGTCGCCATTCGCGCACGATGCGGGTCGCGGTCGGTGTCAGCATCCAGCCGAGCGAAGGCGGGGTCTCGCTCACAGTCACGCGGGCGGCAAGATGGCGCGGCGGGTTCGCCGGGTTGCCCCGCCCGATCACCCACAGGTCGTGACCGAGCGCGGCGAGACCGTTTGTGACCTCCGCGACATGCGTTGCCCCGCCGTGTGACCCATCGAGCGCGACCGCCAGCGCGGAATAGAGAATCTTCATCGCACCCTGTTCCGCCGCGCCAAGAGGAAAAACGGCCCGGTTCGCACGCCGCGAAAGAAGACGACATCGAGTGCCAATACCGCAGTCGCCCAACGCAGCGCGATCCGTACCGCCGGTTGTTTCGCTGCACGGTCGCGCAGATCGAACGCCGACCCGGTGGAGGAAACTTCAGCTTGCCCGATGCTGCCTGCGGCACTTCCCGTCTCGGGCTGCGAGGCTTTTCGCCGTTTCGCAAGCAGCCGCTCCACGACGGCGAAACCGAGCGTCTCCGCATACGTCGCCACGAGGGGATTGAGGAACCAGAGTTGCTCGATGCGCAACCCGGCGCGGGCGAGTTCGCCCGTGAGATCGTCGGCGGTGGCAATCGCTTTGACATGGTCGCTCTTGCGGAGATGGTCGCGGGTGCGGTCAACGATTCCAGCGCGGTGCAGCCGCTCTGCAAGCCGCCTGCCGGGGTCAATGATGTAGTTCAACCACGACCGTTCCCGCGTGTTCGAGAAACAGAAATATGCCCCTGCATCCGCCAACACGCGCCGCGTCTCCGCGAGATGCCCGCGCACTCCCGCGAGATCGAGATGCTCCAGCACATCGAGCGAATACACGCCGTCGAACGTGCCGTCCACAAACGGCAGCGCACGGGCGTCGCCCTGTACGAGGTCCACGGTGCCAAGGGCTTCGTGGGCAAACCGTGGAGCAGCGTCCAGCCCAACGATGTGCGCGACGGTCGGCGCGTTCCATACCGCGAAATTGCCGTTGCCGCACCCAATATCGAGGAGCGCATCGGGGGGATGGGGGCGAAGGAGCGTCCGCAGTACCCAGAGCCGCACGCCTGCTGAGAGCACGGGCGGACGGATCGTCGGGCTATCGAGCGCGGCGGATTCGTCCGCGTATACCGTCGTTTTGCCGCCTAACCCGGCACGCGGGCGCAAATCGAGATACCCGGCGCATACCGGGTAGCGTGCGCCGCACTGCGGACAGACAAGTTCGTTGTCCTCACGCTGCAACGGCGGGCGGGTCTCTGCTGCGCCATCGGTGGGGGCGCAGGCGGGGCAGCGAACGATGGCGAGCAGCCATGCGGAGATCACGTCCCTGCCTCCCGCCACGCGAACGCGACCACGCCATTCCCGACGAGCGGCGGGTAGGGCAACGCGACGTGGACTGGCAATCGCTTTCCGCCGAACCGCGCCACCGGCTTGAATCCTGTGCGGATGCGGATGCGCCGGAATCCCGCCGCGTGCAGGGTATCGCGCATATCGCGGGGGTCATAGATGTGGGTGTGCGACGGGTCTGCGTCGCCGCTCCAGACTTTGTCGAGGGCGTAGAAGATGGGGCGGCGGACGTCCCAGTTGTTCGGCGTCGTCAGCGCGACACACCCACCGAAGCGCAAGAGGCGGCGGCATTCGCGCAGTACTGCTGCACCGTCCCGCACATGCTCAATCGCCTCGCGCAGCACGATGAGGTCGAACGACCGTGCCGCGAACGGCCACGCCACATCCAAATCGGCACGCACGAGCGTTGCCGATGGGAGGAGGCGGTGCGCGGCGGCGAGCGCGGCAGGCGCGACATCCACGCCTATTGCATTCATGCCGCGTTGGGAGAAATACCGCAATCCCGGCGCAGCACCGCAGGCGGCGTCAAGCACGCGGCTTGTTGCCGAGAGCCGCACCCCGCCGAGCCGCAAGAGGTGGTCGTATTCCCAGAAAACCTTTGCGTCCGACTTCGCCTCCTGCGCGGCGAAGTAGCCCGGGTCGTAGGTGTCGTGTCCGGCGGGTGCAGGTGCGGGCGCGGTGTCGGTCATCCTTTGCCCCCCTGATAGAACGAATCGCGGTTCGTGAGCAGCCTGCCAACATTCCGCACGAGATCACGCGGCACCGCGACAAACTGATTAACCAGCACGCGGGGCCATTCCAGCCGCTGGCGATCCATGTCGAGCAGCACGAACTGCACGATGAACCCGATATTCCAGTAGATCGTCACGGCAACGAGCACCGTCACCCACGGCTTCACCGCTAGCGGCGCATCGGCAGAGCGCACGCCCCATCGCCGGAAGACCTCCGCCAACCCCACCGCAAAGATCGGCATACAGACGATAAATCGCCGAGCCCCGAATGCCCCAGCGGTGCTCCATGTCTGAATCGCGCCGTTAAGATACCATGTCAGGAAGAGCCCCGTGCTCATTGCCAAACCGAGCCGCGCATCGCGCCGGATCACCAGACCCAACCCGACGACCGCCACGAGCAATACTGGCGTCCAGAGAAACAAGCCGTGTCCGGGATCGAACAGCACTTTTAGCCCGTTCGGTGCGTACCAGTGCAGTTTTTGTGACACATCGGACGACGGACGGTACTTGCCGTAGAGCGTTTTGTATACGAACAACTGCGGCGCGAATGCGGCAAATGCTGCTATTCCCATGATCGCACCGCCCGCGGTGGTGCGAGCGAGATCGCGCCACCACACCGCTGCTATATGCCGGATGCCGGGAAGCAACCGCGCTGCTTCATCTACTGCCGGAACGAGCAGGAAGACTGCATCTTGTTCGCGCACCAGCCCCATCAAGCCACCGCACAGCCCCATGCCGAGCCAGCCGCGCCACGTCCGGTTTGTGCGGGTGCGGAACCAGACGGTGAGAAAGAGCGCGGCGGCAAACCACGATGGTGCGTGCGAGTAGGTCGGTGCAAGATGGCTGTAAAAGAGGGCGGGCGTGCCGAGCCAAATCACCAGCGAGGACCAGAATGCGGCAGCGGGGGTCGTGAGCGTTTTCGCCAGTTTATACGTCAACAGCAGGGCGATACCCGCATAAATCGCAGAACCGAGCGACACTGCCCAGAGATAGGGTGTGCTGAATCCGTCTGCTGCCACCTTGAAACCGAGCGCGTGCAGTGTCCGTGCCACCCCATCGCCCGCGACGAAAAACGGCGACCACAACAACGCCGAGCCGAGTGGCCCGAAATTGACCGCGTGACCCGTTGGAGTAACATTCGGCGTCTCGGTGCCATCGTCGTCAATCAGCACGAGAAAGGGCTGCCGGAACCCCGCCAGCCCTTTAGGGTTGCGATCGACGAACCCTTGATAGTCATTGAAAAAATTCAAATCGTGATCGAAGTACACCGAACGATCATACGAGTAATATTCGATCGCGTCAGAAGCCGTGATGCGATGCGTCACGAGCGGCAACGAGAGCACATAGAGCACCAGCAAAATCACAAACCCACGATCTGCGGTTGCCCACCATGCTCGCCAGCGTCCACGGGCGGTGCGATAGACGGGTGCATCGTTGGGGGCGGCAGTGATCGGTGACGCGACAATGCGGCTCATACCGACGCCTCCATCGCGCTGCGGCACGCCGCGACGACCGCTACCGCTCGTCGCGGGTAGGTATAGGGAGAGACGGCACGGGCGGCGCGGTGTGCCATCGCGGTGGCATCATCGGGGTGCGTAGCGATCCACCGTAGGGCGTCCGCAAATGCCACAAGATCGCCGTCGGGGACATATCGCGCTGCGTCGTCCGGCAAAATCTCGCGCAATGCCGGGAGATCAACCGCCACAACCGGACGTGCCGACGCCGCGTACTCGAACAATTTGAGCGGCGACGCACTGGCTTTCGAGACGGTATCCGCAAGTACTACGACATCCGCCGCCGCAATATACTGCGCGATGCGTTCAGCGGATTGCGGCGGCACGATCCGCACAGCGTCGGCGATGCCGTGCGCCGCTACCTGCGCCCGGATCGCGTCCCGCTCGGCGTCGCGCCCACCAACGAGTACCAGCAACGCATCAGGGGCTTCCGCGTGAAAAAGCGCGAAGGCGTCCACGACGCGATCAACCCCGTGATATGCCCATGTCAGCCCCGTATAGACGACGACGAACGGCGGTGCGGGCAAGTCGAGCGCGACGCGGGCAGTAGTACGATCACGCGGGAAGAAGCGCGTCTCGTCGTAGGCATCGGGGATGACCGCGACGGGGGGGCGCGGGCGAACATCGGGCAGCGACTGGAGCAACGCCGCAAAGGTCGCAGTGAGTGATACTACACCGTCTGCACGCCGCAGCGCGGTTCGGTCTACCCATCGGATGAAGCGGCGCATCACGCGCCCACCCTTCGCGCTCGGATTCTGTATTTCGAGATCGTGGACTTCGTAGACAACCCGCGCCCCCGTTAGCGGGCGGGCAAGCAGCGCGAGCCATGCTGCCGTTACCGCGTCCCGCACATAGATCACCTCGGCGGCGTTGCCAGTGAGCCGACGTCGCACGAGGCGCACGAGCACCCGCGCCGCGAACCATGTACGCTCGGCATACGACCAGCCAATTGTCGGCAGGATATTGCGCCCCACATTGAACGGAATCCGCAGTACATGCGTCGCGCCGATCTCCGTGAAATCGCTCGGTCGAAAAGCGAACCGGGGAACGATCAATTCAAAACGGGGGGCAATCGCTTGCAGAGCCGCGCAGGTCGCGTAGGTCTGCACCGCGTTCGCGGCTCGGCGCGTCAGGCTTGAGGGATACGCGACATACGCGATGCGCGGTGGCAGCACAATGGACGGCGATGGCGCGGCGGGCGCGTGATCCGATGCAGCCTGTTCGCTCTGTGTCGTGGTTGTCACCCGTCCCATCCCTTCCCCGGTAGCGTCGCACGGCACCGTACCGCACGCGCCCGCTCCCGTCAAGGCGTGGCGAGGATGCGTTCGTACAGCCGCAGTACGCCGTCCGCCGTGTGGTCGAGCGAGAAATGGTGCGCCATCGCCCGTGCGCCGAGCTGCGCCGCCGTGTGCGCCGAGTCATCCGTCAAGAGCGCAAGCACCGCAGCGGCGATGGCGGCGGGATCACGGGGCGGCACGACGATACCCGCGCCGAACTCCGTTACATAGTCTGCGAGCCCCGCCGCATCGCTCACGATGCACGGTGTACCGACTGCCGCGCCCTCAATCCCCGTCTTGTTCAAGCCATCGAGCAATGACGGGATGACGACAAGATCGGCGGCGGCGAAGTAGCGTGCGGTCTGCGCGAACGGGATTGCAGAGCGTACGATCACCCGCCCGCCGACGCCGAGCGCGTCCGCAAGCGACCGCAATGAGGCGGCATATGCTTCAGCATCCGCGCCACGCGTGGGACCGGCAAAGAGTGCGGTAACATCGGGGGCGACTGCAAGGATGGCGGGCAGAGCGCGGATGACATCGTCGTATCCCTTGATTCCGACCATGCGCCCAAGCCCGAACAGCAACCGCCCCGGCGGAATCTCTCCCAACCCTTTCAACTGCTGCCGCGCCGCGTGCCGGAATGCGGGGAGGGCATCGGACGCGAGCGGTGCGACGGGGCTTTGCGGCGGCTGCACCGCGATCTGTTCGGGTGGGCAACCGTACTCCCCCGCGACAACCCGCGCCGAGCG
>JBBRMX010000140.1:0-9342 GCA_038230615.1 Thermomicrobiales bacterium
CTCTCGACCAGCTGATGACGGGTACGCTGTCTCACACATTCTCGCGCCGTGGTCTTCTCAAAGGCTCCGTGGCGATGAGCGCGGGCGCATTCGTGCTCGCAACGATGGGTGGCTCGCTCTCCGCTGAGCAGGCGACGCTTGCCGCCGCCCCGCTTGATACCGACTTGCAGATTCTCAACTACGCCCTGACGTTGGAGCACCTCGAAGCGGCTGCATACAAAGCGGTACTTGGGATGAATGTCCTCACCGGGCGTGCTGCAACCTACTTTGCGGCGTTCGGCGCACATGAAACGGCACATGTCGCTGCGGTCATCGCAACGATTCAGAAGCTCGGTGGCACACCCGTGCAGCCCGCAATGTATAACTTCTCCAGTGTTCCGAAGGACGCGGCGGGCATCGTTGCCTTCTTCCAGACTGTGGAATCGGTCGGGGCGAGTGCGTACCTCGGTGCCGCCGGTTCAATCAAGAACCTCGACGTACTCGCTGCTGCGTTGAGCATCCACGCAGTGGAAGCGGAGCATGCCTCCGCCCTTGCAGACCTCGTCTCCCCCGGCTCTGACCTGTTCGCGCCAGAAGCCTTTGCAACGCCGCGCACGCCTGATCAGGTGATGGCAATTGTGGCACCGTTCTTTAGCGCAGCCGCAGCAGCCCCCGCTGCACCGCCTGCTGCCGCCCCCCGCACGGGTGGTGGTTTCGGTAGCCGCGTGATCGGCTCGCTCGGTGGCGACGATGCGGCAGATGACGAAGGCGACCGCTAACACATCGGGTTCTCGGTAAAGGTGTGGCAAGAGGATGTATCCTCTTGCCACATCGTTTTGTCGCCGTCGCAATGATATAGTCTGTCCCGTGAAAGGTGCGCGGATACTCGCCTACGATGGGGCATGAAGGATATGGGACATGGATAAACGACACCACCACAGCACCGTCTTCGCGGCATATATCGCCTGTTGTCTCTTGGTATTCACCCTGATGCCGGTTGCGGCAGACGACCCGGGCGGTCCCCTTATGCCGCTCGCTTCGACCACAAACGCAACACCTTCCCCTGCGCCGCCCGCCCCACCCGCCTCGCCCCCGGTTCAAACGCAACCGATCTCGCAACCGCCTGCCCTACCCCCGCTACCTCCTCGTGCCGGGACGCCCGTGCGCGTGCGAATCCCCGTCATCGGTGTGGATGCGGCGGTCGAGCAGGTGGCGACGACCCCGGATGGGGCGATGGATGTGCCGAAAGACTTCGCGAACACCGCGTGGTATACCCCAAACCCGCGTCCTGGTGAACTCGGTAATGCGGTGATCGCGGGGCATGTAGATAGTGCGAGCGGCACGGCGGTCTTCTGGGATTTGCGGAAGTTGCACGCAGGCGACGAAATTCGCGTTGTTGGAGACGACAATGTAGAACGCCGTTTCGTTGTGCGTGGGTGGGAGACATACGCATACAACAGTTTCCCGCTCGACCGCGTCTTTGGCACGACTAGCGATGCCCACCTCAATCTGATCACCTGCGACCAAAATAGTGGGTTTAACTCCAATACCAAGGAATATGCGGGCAATCTGGTCGTGTATGCAGATTACGCGCCGTAAACGGGGAGTACTTCTTCTCAACAAAAAGACCGCCGGAGGATAACCCCGGCGGTCTTTTTGTTGAGAGGACAGTGCGCGGTATTCGTTAGTCCGCGACGGCTGCGGTTTCTGGCGTGGGGAGAAGGCTCATGCTTTTGGCATCGCGCTGTGCGACGGCGATGGCGATGAACTCCTCCAGCGGCATGGATTTCAAATCTTCGCCGCTGCGGAGCCGGACGGAGACCGCGCCACTCTCGGCTTCACGGTCGCCCATGACGAGCATGTACGGCACTTTCTGCACTTGCGCGTCGCGGATTTTCGCCTGCATCCGTCCATCGGAGGTGTTCGCCTCGGCACGCAACCCCGCCGCACGGAGTTTGGCGACGACTTCCTTCGCATATTCCTGATGGCGGTCGGCAATCGGGATAGCGACTGCCTGCACGGGGGCGAGCCAGACGGGGAACGCGCCCGCATAGTGTTCGATCAGCCCGCCGATAAACCGCTCCATCGAGCCGAGCACGGTGCGATGGACCATAACCGGGCGGTGCCGTTCGCCATCGTCGCCGATATACCACATATCGAACCGCTCCGGCAGGTTGAAATCGCACTGGATTGTCGGCCCTTGCCATTCGCGCCCGATGGCATCGTACAGTTTGATGTCAATTTTGGGACCGTAGAATGTGCCGCCGCCCTCGTCTACCTCGTAGGTCATGTTGCGCTTGGTAAGCACATCGCGCAGGGTGCTCGTCGCACGGGTCCAGACTTCATCGGTGCCGACGTACTTCTCCGGGCGGGTGGAGAGATATGCCGCGTAGGTATAATCGAAGGTCTTCATCATGAAGTCCATCAGGTCTATGACGCCGTTGATCTCGGCTTCGAGTTGCTCCGGCGTGCAGAAAATGTGCGAATCGTCCTGTGTGAAACCGCGCACGCGCAACATGCCGTGCAACACACCGCTCCGCTCGTAGCGGTAGACGGTGCCGAGTTCCCCCCAGCGCAGCGGCAGATCGCGGTACGAACGGGTGCGGGTGTTGTAGATGGTAATAGCGGCGGGGCAGTTCATCGGCTTGACATAGTAGTCCATGCCGTCAATGTCCATCGGGGCATACATATTTTCGCCGTAGTTCTGCAAATGCCCGCTGCGCTCGAAAATCGCGCCATTGTGGATGTGCGGCGTGTAGAGCAGATCGTACCCGCGTGCGTAGTGAACATCTTTCCAGAAGTCCTCTACCTGCTTGCGGATAACTGCGCCTTTTGGGTGCCAGAGAATAAGGCCCGCGCCGATCTCCTCCGAGGTGCTGAACAGATCGAGTTCGCGCCCCAAGCGGCGATGATCGCGCCGCTCAGCCTCGGCGAGTTGGTGCAGGTGGGCGTCGAGTTCTTCCTGCGTCTGCCACGCAGTGGCGTAGATGCGCTGGAGCATGGGGCGTTTTTCGTCGCCGCGCCAGTACGCACCCGCGATGCTCATGAGTTTGAACGGCCCGATTTTGCCGGTGTCGTCTACATGTGGCCCCGCGCAGAGGTCGGTGAACGGACCGTCCGTGAAGAACGAAACTTCCTCATCGGGTGGGAGGTCGTCAATGAGTTCCAGTTTGTAGGGTTGGTCTTTGAAGAAAGTGCGTGCCTCGTCGCGGCTGACAATACGCTTGACGAAGGGAGATTTCGCGGCGATCCGCTCGCGCATTCCTTCCTCAATCGCAGCGAAGTCGTCCGGGGTAAGGGAGCGGGGGAGGGCGAAATCGTAATAGAAGCCCTCCGCGATAGGTGGGCCAATCGCAAGTTTGGCGTCCGGGAAGACGCGCAATACTGCTTCCGCCATCACATGCGCTGCCGAATGGCGCATCTTCCGCAAGGGTGTCCAGATGTCGTCGTCGTTGGGTTGGCTCGGCACGATGCCAGCAGCCTCGGCAGCCAATTCTTTGCCCATATCGTCGTCTTGTTCGCGCACGGGGGTCCCTCCCGATAAAAAAACCCGTCCCCGGAACGAAGGGGGGCGGGGCAGACGGCATCGCGCCGTTTTCGCCAGAGAGTATCGCGGTGGAGAAGGTGGTGGGCGATACTGGATTCGAACCAGTGACCCCCACGATGTCAACGTGGTGCTCTAACCAACTGAGCTAACCGCCCCTTCATTCCTCGCGTGCCGTAGCATACCACACGGCATCGCACGGCGCAACTACTCGCTGAACAGGTCATTCACCGCGACTGCCCTCCCCGGTTGGGTAGTCGCGGCGTGGGCGATTTTGCCGCTGCGGAAGACGAGCGGTCTGCATGATGCCTCCTTTGTATTCCGCGTGTTGCACCAGTATACCGTGCGGCGTGCGGGGGCGTGCGGTACACTGCGGGTACGATTTCGCAGTGCAGGCAAAGGAGCACCATGCTATGTCACTTCAGGGCGTGAAAATCGCGGCACTGGTCGAAAACGAGTTCGAGGACCTCGAATTGCTCTACCCCGTAATGCGTTTTCAGGAAGAAGGCGCAGATGTGACCGTGATCGGTACGGGTAGTGCGACTGTCTACAAAGGGAAGCACGGGCTGACGATTGCTGCGGACACGACCGCAGACGCGGTGAATGCAGCGGATTTCGCGGCAATCATCATTCCCGGCGGGTGGGCACCGGATCGGTTGCGGCGGTACGAATCCATACTGCAATTCGTGCGCGACTTCGATAGCGCGGGCAAGACGGTCGGGATGGTCTGCCATGCGGGATGGGTCGGGGCGTCGGCGGGTATCTTGCGCGGGCGCAAAATCGCCGGGACGCGGGCGATCAAAGACGATGTGAACAACGCGGGCGGCGAGTGGGTGGACATCGCCGCGATCCGCGATGGCAACCTCGTGACGGGGCGCGTCGTTGCGGACATCCCCGCGTGGACGAAGGCACTTGTTGCGGCAGTCTACGAGCAGGTTGGCACGGCGCAGCCCGTCGGTGCGAAGTAGCGGATGAACGAAGTCTATGTGGCGCGAGACCGCCCGCAATCCCGCCCCGATATTCATGTGCTTTGTTACGGCGCGGGGGCGGTCGGGTCGTTCCTTGCGGCGCGGTTCGCCTTCACAGGGGCGCAGGTAACATTGCTCGGTCGCCCGCAGACCGTTGCGGCGTTGCGTTCGATGGGGCTGGCACTGGAGCAGGACGGGCGCACGCTGCTGGCAATGGCAAACTACATCTCGTCGGTGGATGAAGTGCGCTCCCCCCCCGATTATGTCCTGCTCTGCGTCAAAGGATACGATACCGCTGCCGCCCTGCCTGACCTCCAGCGACTGGCAGCGATGGGCGCGACGATCTGCACGATGCAGAACGGCGTTGGCAACGAGGCGATGCTTATCGAGGCGGTCGGGGCGGAGCGCGTGCTCAGCGGCGCGATTACGGTCAGTGTGAGTGTGCCGGAACCGGGGCTGGTCGTGCAGCATACGGGCGAAGGCGGGGTAGCCTTCGCGCCCGTTGCGGGGGGAGCATCGCCGGGGGCATTGCTGGCACTCTGCGACACGGCGTCGCTCGATGCGGTCGGCATCGCGTCTGCGGACGATCTGAAATGGTCGAAGTTGCTCCTGAATATGCTCGGAAACGCACAGGCAGCGATCCTCGACACCGATGCATCAGTGATTATGGATGACCCCGCGTTGTTCGCGCTCGAACGACGGGCATTCCGCGAAGCATTGGCAGTGATGCGGCGCGTTCCCGCGCTTGCGACGCCGTTGCCGGGATACGATGTGCCGCGCCTTGCGCTGGCGATGCAGTTGCCCCAACCGATTGCGTGGCGGCTCCTGCGGGAGCGTATCGGCGGCGGGCGTGGTAGTAAACGTCCCTCGCTCGCGCTCGATCTCGCACAGGGGCGCACGACAACCGAAGTGGGCTGGCTCAATGGCGCGGTGGCGCGGGCGGCACGATTCCACGGCTTGACCGCCCCGGTAAACACGACGTTCGCCGCGATGGTGACGCGCCTCGCGGCATCGCCCGCCGCGTGTCCGCCCGTCACGGAACGGCGGGCGTGGTTGCAGCGCGAGTTGTGGAGCAACGGCGTGCGGGTGCGTCTGTGAGTGCGCCGCTCGATCTCGCGGCGTGGGAAGCGCGATTCGCGGCATATATCGCGGCGCACGTCGGCGCGGGGGATGCGGCGCACGACGATGGCCATGTGCGGCGCGTCGTTACGAATGCTCGCACATTGGCAGGTGCCGAGGGCGCGAACCTTGCGGTCGTGCTGCCTGCGGCATGGTTGCACGATTGCGTGACCGTGCCGAAAGATTCGCCGAAACGGTCGCAGGCGTCGCGCATCGCGGCGGAAGCGGCAGGGGAGTTCCTGCACGCGGCAGGCTATCCGGCGGTGCATATCCCCGCAATTACCCACGCAATCGCCGCACACAGTTTCACTGCCCGTATCCCGCCGGAGACGCTTGAGGCGCAAATTGTGCAGGATGCCGACCGCCTCGACGCTCTCGGCGCAATCGGCATCGCCCGGACGATTGCGCTTGGCGGTGCGATGGGCAGACCGCTCTACGATCTCGCGGAGCCATTTCCGGTCACGCGCCTGCCTGACGACGCGGTAAGCACACTCGATCATTTCTACACGAAATTGCTCGGTCTTGCGGCGACGATGCAGACTGCCGCCGCTCGCGCCGAGGCGGAACGCCGCACCGTCTACATGCGCGGCTTCCTCGCTACCCTCGGCGCGGAGATTGCAGGGGAGTGAACCGCGAAATGTAGCGGACGCAAAGAAAAGACGAGAAAAGCCTATATTATCGGGTTCCTTCTCCGCGTTTTCTCTGCTCCCGCTTGCATCTTTGCAGTTGAAATGGCTTCGACCGTGCGTTAATGACCGAGGACGTCTACGCTATGATCGCGGCGGTGCCAGCGAACATCTGCCTGTTTGAAGCGGGCGAGCAGCGCGACGGCTTCGGCGTGAAGCGGACGCATATGCGGCGTCTTTACTTTCCATGTACCGCACACTTGGTTGATGACGAGCTGGCTGTCGCCGCGCACCGCGAGGGTGTAGGTGGTGGGCTGTTCGCCACGCCCCTCAATGCGCCCGATGAGGTCTTTGAGACCGCCGATCAACGTTTTATACTCTGCTTCGTTGTTTGTCTCGCGTGCGCTGAAGGTAAGGCGCACGATTTCGTGCTTCGTGGCGGTGCGGAGTTCGTACGAACCGTATCCCTGTCCGGGATTGCCGCGTGAGCCGCCGTCGAAGGTAATGGTGTAATCCGCAGGCATCGTGTGCATCATGCCGGGGATGGTATCATGTCCGTACAGTGAGGGAAAGCGGCGTGTATGTTCTACCTGCCGCACGATGTATGAGAAGGGGAGGCGAATGGCCGCGCTGGTACTGACGATAGGGCTGAGCATCGTCTGGGTGGCGTGCATCGCGCTCGGTATATGGCGCGGGGGCTGGCGGGAAATCGTCACGCTCGCGGCGATTCTGCTGTCGGCGGCAGTTGTTGCGGAATGGGCTGCCCCGAACGGGCGTGATCTCGCGGACCTTTTCGGCATTGGCGCGGCACGCACCACCACCGCGATCGCGCTGGCGTATCTGCTAGGTGGCACGATCATTGGCGGGTATCTAGGCGGGCAAGTATTGCCGCGTCCCGCGCCGCTATCGCGTGCCGAGCGTGGTCTCGGTGGCATTTTCGGGGTCGTGAATGGTGCGGTGTTGCTTGCGGCGTGCCTACGAGCAGTGCGGGCATATGCCTTCGCGCCCGGTAGTGGTGGAGCATTGGCGACCAGCCCGGTCTCGCGCTTCCTCATCGAGGGCATCGGCTGGCTGCTGCTGCCCGCGCTCGTCGCAGCAATTGCGGGGGCGGTCGTCGCGTTTGCGCTTTCCCGCCGTGATGATACGTCCGTACGAGCGGTGTCGCCGGAATATATTCCCGCCTATATGCCCGACGTGTACATCCCCGATTATGCCCCGCCGCCTCCCAATGCACTCGCAGCATCATCTATACCTGATGACGATCTACCTGACCCCGTGATCGAGTGGGGTACGGAAGCGGAGACGCCTGTACCGCCGCCAAGGATGCCGCCCGGAGTGACATCGCCAGTTGCTGCGGTGTCACTTGCACCCGTTGTAAAGGAGATTGACCCCCCCCCCGGTGTGGCATTAGTTATCCCTGTGCATCCTGCATTGCCCCGTCCCGTTCCGCCGCCTGTGTGGGCAACATTGCCGCTGCCCCCAAAAACACCGCCGGTGATCGTGCCGGTTGTCACTCCTGTAACGGTTCCACTGCCCGCCGCGCCAGTTGCACCTGCTGCACTTGCAACAGCGATCCCGCGCCCGTCATCGCCGCCGGGGATGCGATCCCCGACACCTGCCTTGGCTTCCGTCCCGGTCTCGTCGCCTGCGCCTGTCTCGGCGGCACCGCAACGAGTGGTATCACCGTCTGCAGACGAACCTGCCACGCCGCGTGTGTCTGCGCTGCGCCCCTCCCCGGTTCCGGTCGCCCCCGTGATGCCGCGAGTACGTCCCGACCTGCCGCAGTCTGCAACTGCGGTAATGCCGACGCTCCCCGCGATGCCGCAACCGGAACGTTCGCTGCCACCTGCACTGCCCGTGCCGCTACCGAAGCCGGATACTGCCTCGCCCCGCCTGCGACAAGCCTATGCCCGTGTTGCGACGGCGAAGCAGCCGACGTCCGACGCCCCGCCCACGAATACCCATCCGTGCGTGACATGCGGTTTTGCTACCCCGACACATGCCCTGTTTTGCCCGAACTGTGGCGCACGGCAGCGGTAGTTTCGCAGACAGGAAGATACGTTCCCCCGCCCTTGAGGGAAAGGGCGAGATGCCTTCCTACAATGGCGCGATGTTCGAAGAATGTATGATGCTGCCGCATAGCGAAAGCCCCCGCGTACTGCTGTACGCGGGGGCTTTCGTTGTGTGCCAGTGCTGGGTTAGTCGCCGTCGCCGTCTGCGGGGATCGGGACGGGATACGGCTGCCCGATGCTGTACGGGGGCGGTACCTCGACGGGAACGAGCGTTCCTTCGACGCGATTGTCGTAGCCGTCGGGGAGTTGCTCGTACCGACCGATGATTTCGAGTACCTCGAAGTCGGTCAATTCCTTGCGGAGCAAGAGTTCTTCCGCAATGGCGGTCACAACGGTGCGGTGGTCTGTAAGGAGCCGCTTCGCCTTCTTGTATTCCTCCTGAAGCACGCGCTCGATGCGCTTCTTCTGCTCGCCATCGGGCGGTGCGCCCTCAACGAAGTAGAAGCTGTCGTCGAAGCCGAACATTACGATCAACCGTGCGATCCGGTTTGCGGCAGGCAAGTCGCCACCCATCGTCATGTACTGCTGTCCAAAGAAGACTTCCTCTGCGGCGCGGCCCGCGAAACTCACCTGAATATCGGCGAGCAATTCGTCACGCGAGGTCGTGTGAGATTCGTCCACTTCCTTCCACGCGACGAACCCTTCGAGGTCACCGTGGCGCAGAATCGTCACCTTCGTGATGCGGAGATGCGGGCGCAGAATGACTTGCGCGTAGGCGTGCCCTGCCTCGTGGAATGCGGTGATGCGATTGTCGCGCGGCGTCTTGCTCGTGCGAGGCTGGCGCAGACCATGTTCGTGCGTGTCGCGGGCGCGGGAGAAGTCCCAGTAGTTCATCGAGTTACGGCCGTCAAAGTGGGCGTGGATGATGCCCTCGTTGATGACGTACTTCACCGCGACGGGGGAGTAGCCGATGGTGTCGCTTACCATGCGGTCGAGCGGCATCGGGTCGTGCTTCACCTTCGCAAGGTAGTACTCGATGATCTCGCGGCGGCCTTCGGCATCCGGCAGGTCAACGTGAATCTTGCGGTCGAACC
>JBBRMX010000141.1:0-9301 GCA_038230615.1 Thermomicrobiales bacterium
AGCCGTGGTAGACCCGCACGATGATGTCTGAGAGCGTATGCCCGTTGCGCTCGGTGATATCGTCCGCGCTCGATGCAACGCACAGGAGCACATCCATCTCGGCACGCAAGCAGACGAGATCGTCCCGCTCTGACAGCGGCGGGCGGAAGACCCATCCACCTCGCTCGATAAACCCGACATGCTGAAAGAGATTGACCGGGTCCGGCACGCGGTCGTAGTTGATACCGTACCGCTGCACGGCGATTGCCAGCGCATCCCGCGTAGCGGCGTGCGCTACATTGATGCCCTGCCGGAGATAGAACCGCGCATCGTCGGCGGGCAAAAGCAAATCGTGCCGCCCGACGGTATCTTGCACCACGGTCAGCATCGGGTTCCCAAGATTCGAGGTGATCTGATGCCCTACTTGGAGCATGATGCTGTTGTTGGCGAGCATCGTCTGGCTGGTAGAAGACTGCTCGTCCTGATAATCGAGACGAAACGCGACCATCGGCGCGACTTGCCCGCCGATGCTATCGATGATTTGGATATATTGCCCGCGCTGCACCTCTACCGTATCCGCCTCGCCGGGATGGACGGTAAGATAGGCGCGAGGGGCTTGCGCGGTAAAGTCCGGTACAGTCGGCGTCGTGGTCATCGGGTATTGTCCCCCTGTGCGTTGCGGCTGCGGCGGGTACGGGCGATCACCGCAAGTATTTCGTAGATCACATTCGCCGCCAGCATCGCGGTAATCTGCGTGGGGTCGAACGCGGGCAGCACCTCGACGCAGTCCGCCGCGACGATCTCCAAGCCCGCCAACCCACGGACCGCCGCGAGTGCTTCCCACGATGTCACGCCGCCTACTTCCGGCGTGCCGGTGCCGGGAGCGTACGCGGGGTCTACAAAATCAATATCGTAGGTCAGGAAGACCGGTCCGCTGCCGACTTTTGCATGAATCGCGGCGTGCAGTGCGTCCCATCCACGGGAGCGAACTTCCTCCATCGGCCAGAGCGTGAAACCCATATCTCGCGCGTCTGCGTAATCGGATGGACCATAGAGTGAGCCGCGCATTCCCGCTTGAAATGAGCGGTGGGGATCAATCAGCCCTTCCTCCACGGCACGGCGGAACGGCGTACCGTGATTGTACTTGCGCCCGAAATAAGTGTCCCATGTGTCGCCGTGTGCATCGAACTGCACGAGGGCGACGGGGCCATGCGTCGCCGCGACCGCACGCAACTCCGCGAGGGTGATCGAGTGATCGCCGCCGATGCCGATAGGGATAACGCCCGCCGCGACGATGGGCGCGAGTGCTGCCGTGATGCGCTCGTATGCGTCCTCGATGTAGCCGGGGACGATGGGCGCATCGCCGTAATCTACGATGCTCAGTTCCTCGAAGACCATCGTATCTACGGGCGGGTGATACGGGCGCAGCATCACCGACACATCGCGCACCGCCGCCGGACCGAACCGCGCTCCGACGCGATAGGTCGTCGCTGTATCGAACGGGATGCCGAGAATCGCTACATCAACCCCGTCGAGGTCGGTGATATGCGGCAACCGTGCGAAGGTGCGGATGCCACTGAAGCGGGGCGATTCTTGCGCGTCGGCGGGGCGGTAGTGCGGCAACGGGGGTTCCCTCCTTCGTCCGGGGTCGTCGTGCCGCGATTGTGTGCGCCCGTTCGGGGCGTGTCAAGCGCGGCGCGTGCCGGAGCCGTAAAGAAAGTACGTTGGCGTCTCGCGCACCACCACATCAAGCCCGTGCGTGGCGCAGCGGGCGACGAGGGCGGCGGGGTCATAGAAATTCTTGATGATGCGATAGGACCGCCCGTCGTTCAGTTTGCGCGTCATCACTTGTTCACCGATGTCGGGCAGGGCGTGGTCTGTCGCAGTCGTCTTCGGCTCGCGCCGCCCGTCCACAAAGAAGACTTTGCCTCCCGGCACGAGTGCATCCGCGACCGTCTGCAAGAAGCCGTCGAGACGGTCGGACGGTACATGCGAAATCCAGAAGCCAAAAACGACCGCATCGTACCGGCGGTCGGGTCGCCACGCGAACAGGTCGGCGGTGATGTAGCGTACGCGGCGGTCTGCGACCGTGGCACGATTGAGGGCGATCATCTCGTCCGACGCATCCACGGCGGTGACGCTGGACGCATCGCCGACGATACGCCGCGTCCAGATGCCGGTACCGGGGGCGAGTTCGAGCACATCACCGCGCACCGCGAGGGCATCGAGGGCATTGTACGCAGTCTGCGCCTCGGCAAACCAGCGGGCGTTATCGGCCGCGCCGTGATCGTATCGCCCCGTGCGCTCCCACCATTCATCGTATTCTGCCGCTCGCACACGGTAGTATTCCGCCATCTCCGCCAGCACATCCGCCGATATCGTCTCGCGCATCGTAGTACCTCCCGTATCAGCACACCCTCGGCGTCTCCGGCTTATTGCACGCCTGCGATGGCGGCACGGAGGACATCGTCCGGTACATCGCGGCGGGGAGCGACACGAGCATCGTCCATGCCGCCGGTGGGTAGAAGCCATGTTGTGCGCCCGCCGATGGTCTTTTTGTCGCGGGCGATGTACGGCTCGATGGTATCGAGCGAGAGCGCGAAGCCGAGATTGGACGCCGTGCGCGGCAACCCGAAGGCATCGAGCATCACGCCCCACGCGGCGGGCAAGGCGGCATCGCAGGTATCGAGCATCGCGGCAAGCGCGGCTTCGGCACGCAGACCGAGCGCGACCGCCTCGCCGTGCAGCATCCCCGGCGGGGCGGCAGCGAGGGCGGCGGCTTCGATGGCGTGTCCCGCCGTGTGTCCCGCGTTGAGCATCGCCCGCAGACCGTTTTCTTCGCGTTCGTCGCCGCGCACCACTGCCAGTTTGAGCGCGACATTGCGGGCGACGATGCTCGTGAGCGTCAACGGATCGCGGGCGCGGAGGCGGGTCGCGTGATCGCGCAGCGTTGCCTGCAATGTCGGCGCGGCGACACCCGGCACGCCTCCCTCGATGAACGAATGCTTGACGATCTCGCCCCACCCGGAGACGAATTCGCGCTTCGGTAGCGTATCGAGGCAGGCGGTATCTACGAGAACGAGATGCGGCTGATAGAACGCGCCGACGAGATTCTTCCCGGCGGGTAAATCTACCGCCGTCTTGCCGCCGACGCTTGAATCTACCATCGCTAAGAGGGTCGTGGGGATTTGCACGAGCGGCAACCCGCGCAGATAGGTCGCGGCGACGTACCCGGCGAGATCGCCCACCACCCCGCCACCGAGCGCGACGACGAGCGTTTTGCGGTCTGCGCCGCACGCCGCGAGTGCGCCGTAGAGCCGCTCCGCCTCCGCAAGGGACTTGCTCGTCTCGCCCGCCGGGACTGTGAGCGTCCCCCGGAAGGGCAAACCTGTCGCGGTGAGGTGCGCCCGCACCGCGTCACCGAGGACAGCATTCACCTGCTCATCGGTGATGAGCACGACGCCGGACAACCCGCCAACCCACCGCGCCGCGATGCGCTCCGGCAATTGCGCCAACAGCCCACACCCGACCGCGAGATGCGAATCGTGCGCGGCAGTGCGGAATATGTCCTCCCACAGTGCGACAGGCGCACCGCGCACGAGAGCGGCAATGCGGGCGGCGACCGCTTCCGGCGATTGCCCCGCCGTCTCGATATGCACATCCGCACGGGCATAAAGCGCGGCGCGGCGGGCTGCCATCGCCTGAAGCGCGGCGGCGGGCGATGACCCCGCCAAGAGTGGGCGGGTGGCGACATCTTCCCCTGCCGATGCCGCATGCGCCTCCAAGCGGGCGAGCAAATGCTCCGGCGGCGCAGCAAGATGGACAACAACGCCCTCGTGCCGCATCGTCGTCCAGTTCGCTTCCACGGTAACGACCCCGCCGCCCGTTGCGATGACATGATTGGGCAGAGCGCACGCCGCCGCCAGTGCGTCGGACTCCATCGCACGGAATGCTGCCTCGCCGTCCTCCGCGAAAATACGCGGGATCGGTTTGCCCGCCCGTGCTGCGAGGATGTCGTCAGTATCTACCGTTTGCCAGCCGAGCAGGTGCGCCAATGCCCGCGCGACGGTGCTCTTGCCGCTCCCGCTCAACCCTACCAAGACCACGCGCTGCATACGCCCCCTAGAATTTGTGACCGAAATCGTTGGCGAAGACATACTCGGTATCGCTCCACGGCTGCTGCCATGTGCCATCTGCGAAACGTGAGAGGCGGAACGGGGTGAGGTCCACGGCGGGTGCGACGCCCGTAATGCGTTGCGCCATGCATTCCCCGATAGCGGGGGCCTTTTTGAACCCCGCGCCACTGAACCCCGCCATGACGAACAGCCCCGCCACATCCCCGGCTTCGTCCAGAATCGGGTGCGTATCGGGCGACATGTCGTACAGCCCTGCGTGACCGCCGACGAACCGCGCCTGCGCCATTGGCGGCATCCGCTTCGCAATGTGCCGGATCGCCGCCGCACCGTATGCTGCATCTACTGTTGCGTCGTAGGTGTCGGGATTGACGTAGGTGTGATGCTCCTCGGACGCGACGCCGATCACCGTGCGCCCCGCGCCCCAGTTGCGGCAGAAGATGCCCGCTGCCGTGTCCACATACGCCATATGTCCCGCCGCCATCTCTGGCGGGCGTTCGAGGATGGCGACCGGCACACGCATCACCGTCAGCGGCACGTCTACCCCGGCGGTTGCGAGCAACGGCGCACTCCACGCATTCGCGCAGCAGACAATGACCGCCGCATCAATCGCGCCCGCGCTCGTCTCTACTCCAACGACACGCCCACCGACGGTGCGAACCGCCGTCACGGTGACGCCTTCGCGCAGCCGCGCACCGCCGCGTACCGCCGCATCCACGAGGCTGCGGTTCGTCGCCACGGCGTCCACCGCGCCGCTGTCCGGTTCGTAGGCGGCACACACGATGTCGGACACATCGTCGAACGGCTGCAATTCCTGCAATTCCGCCGCCGTGACAACCTGTGCATTGATGCCGATGCGTCGCTGCATGGCGACATTCGCATACATGCGGGCAACATTCGGATCGTCCGGCCCGGACTGATAGACGGTGGCGATCAACCCGGTGCGGTCGAAACCACAGGTGCCGCCGACGATCTCGCCCCAATGCGCGAAGGTTTCCACGGAGCGGCAGACGAGACGAGCCTCAGTCTCGTTGGTATAGTGCTGGCGAAGCAACGCGCCCGTTTTGCTCGATGCCCCCGCCGCGACGTGGGCTTTTTCGAGCAGGAGCACATCGCGCACACCGAGGCGCGTGAGATGAAACGCGAGGCTCGCGCCCATAACCCCCGCCCCGATGATGACGACCTCCGCCCGATCCCCCGCCATGCCAGCCCCCTCACGTACATTGCTCGTGCCGATGTTCGGTGCAGCATACGGAGAAAGCGCGGGCGCGGCAAGGGAGACGCGACGCGAACGATCAGCGGGGGTCGAGGGCTTCGGGGGTATCGAGGCGGGGCGTGAAGGTGATGAGAACTGCGCCGCCACCGAGCGGGCTGCGTTCCAGCGCGACACTCCCGCGCAGATCGCTCGTGACGAGATTCTGGGCGATCTGCAAACCAAGCCCACCGTCGCGGTCGGCGCGGAAACCATCGGGGAAGCCCTGTCCATCGTCCTCGACGCGCACTTGTACCTCGCCGTCCACCGTCTTGATGCTGACGCGCACGGTGCCGTGCATCCGCCCTTCCAGCCCGTGCAGCACGGCGTTCGCCACGAGTTCGTTGATGAGAATCGCCAGCACCGTTGCCTCGCGGGATGTGACCGACGCCGGGGGGCCCTGCACACGGAAGTTGTATTCCGCGCCGGACGGCACAAGCGTCGTGGCTGCCTCGTCGGTGACCAGTTTGGCAACTTCGTTCACCGTTGTGATGCCGATGTCCTCCCGCGTCAGCAAGTCATGGACGGCGGCGATGCTCCGAATGCGGTTGATCGCCTCGCGCAGCGGTGCGGTCCATTCTTCGTTCCCGGCACGGCGTACATGCATCGAGAGCAAGGCGGCGACGGTCTGCAAGTTGTTCCGCACTCGATGGTGCATCTCCTGCAAGAGGGCAGAAGTGCGCGTGAGGGAGCGGCGCACATCGTCGTAGAGCCGCGCTTGCTCGATGGCGATCGCGGCGGTATTCGTGAACGATTGCAGCAACCCAATCTCTTCCTCAGTCGGCCCCGCACCTTCGCGGAAATGGAGACAGATACCGCCGATAGTGCCGTGCGCCGTGCGGAGCGGTAGGCAAAAGACGGTGCCGCTGTCCGACGCCGTGCCGTCTACGGCGAGCCGTTTCGCATGGACATCGGAGCGCGAGGCGTGCATGGCGCGGCGCACCGCATCGCGCGGCAACCCATCGCGCACGCGCTCCCCCTCCCCCGGTACCGCCTCGTACCCCGCCAGCAATTTCAGACCGTCCCCATCGGTGCTGAACTCGTACATACTCACCACATCGGCACGACCGAGCAGGGCAGCTTGCGCCGCGATGGTTTCCAGCACGCGGGTGAGATCGAGCGTACTCGTTACCGTCGCGGTGACACGCTGCAAGGTCTGCAACTCCGACACTTTGCGGCGCAGTGCGGCGTCGGTGGCGTGGTACATCCGGGCATGATCAATGGCAATCGCAAGTTCTCCCGCAACGGTGCCGAGCAAGGTGCGGTCGTCATCCGGGATGTCGCGCTCGTCGCGGAAATGGAGATTGAGTACCCCGACAAGCCGCCCCAGTGCCATCATGACAATTGGCACGGCAATGTGCGTGTGCAAGCCCGTCTCGTCCAGCAGCGGCACGGCGACAAAGGCAGGGTGCGTGGGGGCATCGGTCGTGGCGACGATCTCGCGTCGTTGCGCCGCCAGCCCCGTAATCCCCTCCCCAACCGCCAGTGTCGCTCGCCCGACTGCCTCTGCGGGCAAGCCCGCCGCCGCCGCCAGCACGAGTATCCCGCGCTCCTCGTCGTACAGATACACACTGCACGCATCGCTGCCCATCACCTCCGCGACAGTGTAGACGACGCGGGCAAGCATTGGATCGAGATCGAGCGTCGAAGCGGCGGCGGCATGGACGCGATGCAGCGCGTTCAGCCGTGCAACCTGCTGGCGCAGCGCGGCGTGTTCGTCAGTCTCGGTGTCGGGAATTGTGAGGGGGTCAGAGATCGTCACGAGATACTCCTTCGCGGGAACGGATTGTCGGGCGCAGAGTTATCGGGCGCGGCGGACACAATGACACAAACGTCACAGTTCCAGTGTACCGCAGCGCACGTACTTGCATCGCCTGTTACTATGTCAAGTGACAATCGTTCGGTATGTCCGTGTGGATAGATTTTGGTAACGGCATTGAGGATGACGCGACGATATCGGGTATTATCTTCGCAGGGTGGGGATGAGGAGAGGGGAACAAACTATGAATCACCGGTCCGCACGTCGCGGAAACGCACGGTTAGCGACGATTGTGATGCTCGTCGTAGTGTTCGTGCCGATGGTGCTGCTACCGTCATATAGTATTGCCGCGCCGCCAGTTGTCGCGGACCCGTATCCGGGGCGAGACGGTTTTTTTGGCATTGTCGGGGAAGACCCCTACTACGAGTGGAACACCGACACGATCAAATTCAAGGGCGACGTGAATAAGGTGCTGCTCGAAAATATGGTCAAGCAGATGGCGGCGAGCGGCGCATCGTGGGTACGGATCGAGTTCTTTGCGGAGTACGGCGAAGTATATGGCCCCGGCCCGATAAAGTGGGAGAAGTACGACTGGTTTATTACGGACCTCTGCCCGCGTTACCATATGAATATTCTCGGCTTGCTCTCGTATGGCATCGTGCGCGACACAAACCCCACGTATCTGCTCAACAAAGTCAACGAATCGGTGGATGCGGCAGACGGCTCGAATGCATTCATTCGCGGGTTTGCAAACCGCGCCGCCGAGATTGCGGGGCATTATCAGGGGTATGTCGCGGCGTGGGAGATCATCAACGAGCCAAACAGTAATTCTAATCTCGACTTCATCACGAAAGGGCAACAGCAGCGCATTTACGCGGACCGGATGGCGGCGATCATGGCACTGACCTACCCGCGTCTGAAACAGATCAAGGGCGATGTGCCGGTGGTACTCGGCGGTCTCATCAACACATCGGGCGCGTACCCGGACAATTACGATGTACCGTATCTGCGGCAATTGTACGCCTCGCAGTACACCGCGAAAGCAGGGTACACGGCGGGGCGGGGTGGCGCACCGTGGGACGTGGTAGCGGATCATCCGTACGAACTGAAAGCCGCCGAGATTCCCGGTCATGTCCGCCAGATGTACGAGGTGATGAAGCAGGCGGGCGAGGGAAACAAGAAAATCTGGGTGACGGAGACGGGCGAGCAAGCCCCCGTGCCGAATGTGCCGGAGTCCGGCATCATCCCCGTGTCGGATGCCGAAGCCAAACAGACGGCTTTTCTTTCCGACACCTACGCCGGGTTAATGAAGCAGCGCGATTTCGTCGAGCGCGTCTTCTGGTTTAAGTACGAGGATTTCGCCACGACGGGCAACACCGTGGGGGCACAATATGGCTTGGCAGGTTTCAAGCGGGACGGTGACTATCCCGGCGAACCGTTCCCGCGCAAAGACGCACTACGCGCATATGCGTCCCTTGCCCGCCCCGCAGCCTTGCCAACCGCACCGGAAGACCCCGACAAACCGACCGCGACCGATGGCCGCTGGTTTCCCGAAACAAAACACTGGATCGCGGGACCGTTCCGTACGTACTGGGAGCGCAACGGCGGCGTAAACCGCTTCGGGCTACCGCGCACGAGCGTCTATACATCGGCGGGGACGGTCGTACAGATTTTCGAGCGGGCGCGGTTCGAGTGGCACCCGGAGAATGCCGGTACGGATAGCGAAGTGTTGCTTGGTTTGCTCGGTCTCGTGACGACGCGCACGCGCACCTTTTCCACCGCGACGCGCCCGCAGTTCGACACGCCCGATCTCTTTCCGGTTCCCGCCGGGGTGCAGCCGCTCCCTACCGCGACCCCGCTCCCGACAGCAACCCCGCTTCCAACTGCGACGCCGAAACCGAAACCAACTACCAAACCGGGCAGCACCCCCGCGCCCACCACGAAGCCCGACGACACGCCTGAACCGCTGCCCGGTCCGCCGCCCGGTCCGCCGCCGTACTCCGGACTGTATTTCGCGGAGACTCAGCACACGCTCACGGGACCATTTTTGAAGTTCTGGAAGCAGGGGGGTGGTCTGCCCGTCTTTGGCTTCCCGATCAGCGAACCGATGATCGAGAAGAATGCGGACGACGGTAAGATGTACACGGTGCAGTATTTCGAACGCACGCGACTGGAATA
>JBBRMX010000142.1:0-9216 GCA_038230615.1 Thermomicrobiales bacterium
GACCGTCACTCGCGGTGCAAGCCCCGCAAACCCGTCCCCGATCAGATGCGTGATCGTATTTCCTGTCGTGCTCCCCGTCGTCACCGTCAGACTGTTGATGACCGGCGTCACCACAATGTTTGTCTGCGAGAACGTGGCGGACGACGGTGCTTTGATGAGCACATTCACACTCTGCGTCCCCGCGCTGTGGAACGTGACCGGGAACATATGCACCCCATTGTCTCCCGCCACGAAGGTGTACACCACCTTCCCCGTCACCGACAGATCACTGCTCGTCAGCGAGACGGTGCCGGTGTACCCCGTGAAGGTGTTCCCCACCGCATCCTTCGCCGTCACCGTTACCGTCGTAGATTGTCCTGCGACGATGGGTGATGGCACGCCAGAGACAGCCAATGTGGGTGGCTTGACGGTCTCGGTGAAGGTGGTCGTGGGCGTGACCCCTGCGGCAGTGGCGGTGATCGTGAAGGTGCCGGGGGTACCATTGGCGGTGAAGGTCGGGCTGAGAGCGATGCCACTCCCAGTGATCGTGGCACTCGCCGTAGTCACCCCGCCGGGGAAGGTCGCGCTTGCCCCGTTCGTGCCGGGGATGATGGTGAAGGTGACGCTGCCGCCTGCCACGGGTTCGCCGTGGGTGCTACTGAGGGTGAGACCGACGGGAGCGGCGAAGGCGGTGGTGACGGTGGCGTTCTGCCCGTTACCCGTGGGGAGCGTGAGCGTGAAGCCCTGCGACTCCACCGCGCCGATGTCGCACGTCGTGTGCTGGGGGCGAGAGATGCCGCGCTGGTCGGTGGTGAGGGTGACGGGCATCATGGAGATCGGGTCGGTGTAGGTGGCGTTGCACGTCGCTGCCCCCGCGTCGAGGGCGGGGGAGCCGGGGACGGGCGGGCGGGTCTGAGTGCTGCCGCCGTAGTCGCCGAGCGGGGCGAGACGCGGGTTCGCGGCGAACACATTGCCGTTCATCATGGCGAAGGTGTAGCCGCTCGTGGCGCCGATCAGGTTGTGGCCGTTGTCGGAGGTGGTACCGCCGCCCGCAGCGTAGTCCGGGCCTTGCCCGCCGCTTGCCACACCGTTGCCGCCGAGGATCGTGCCACCGATGGCGAGCGTGCCGCCGTTGTTGTAGATGCCGCCGCCGAAGCCGCCGAAGCCGCCGAAGCCGCTGCCGCTGCTGCCGCCGGTGCCGGTGGCGTTGCCGCTCACAGTGACGTTCGCCAGCGTCAGCGTGCCGCCGTTGCTGTTGAAGATGCCGCCGCCGACGTTGCTGCCGCCGTCAGCGGTGAAGCCGCCGCCGATCGCGAGGTTCGTCAGGTTCGCCCGCACGCCGGTGCCCACCGAGAACACCCGGAAGCGGCCCGCGCTCGCGTCGCGCCGCACTGCCACCGCGCTCCCCGCCGGCCCCGCGATCGTCACATTCCTCGTCAGCACCAGCCCGCTCGTGGCGTCCGTGACGTCCGCCGTGGTCAGCGTCACCGTGGTCACGCCCGCCGCGAAGGTGATCGTGTCGCCCGCCTGCGCGTCGAGGATCGCCTGCCGCAGGCTGCCCGCACCGCTATCGTTCCCGTTCATCACGGTGAGTGTCGCCGCCCGCGCAGGGACCGGAGTCACCGCTGCCACGAGCGCGAACACTGCCAACACACAGACAGCAAGCAGCACCCGTCGCATCATCCCCACACTATCACCTCCGAGTTTGTCAATGAATTCTTGTTCGATCATAGCATTGAAAGACCCACAAGAAAACGGCGGATATAAAATTATCGCTCCACGCCGGTACCTTGCCCCCGCCCTCTCACCACGCAATCACGCATCGAAAAGACGCGATATGTCACCAGTAACTGCATAGTTTTGCATAGATTTGTCTCGCTTTTCCGTTCCCACGACTTTTATATATAGAACATTTGTTCAATCCGTCTTTTCCGTGGAGGTTCCCCCATGTCGTACACCCCCGATTCCTCGTTCCTCTCGCGTCCCATCGGCACCGCCGCGCAATGGGCGGCAGCGATCCGCCCGCACAACCCCGCCGATGCGGACGCGCTTGCCGCTGCCTATTTCCGCAACGGCGACATGGCGGGCATCAATGCCGATCTCGCCCTCGCCCAAGCGGCGCACGAAACCGCGTGGTTCTCGTCCGACCGCTGGACACGCCAGCACAACCCCTGCGGTCTCGGCATCACCGCCCCCGACACGCCGGGAGTAGATTTTCGCTCGGTCGAGCGCGGCGTCCTCGCCCATCTGCTCCATCTCTGCTGCTATGTCTACGCCGCCGACCCGCCCGCGCTGGAACCGTTCGCCGCCCTCGATCCCCGCCACACCTTCCACGACGCCCGCCCCCGCGTGTGTGATCTCGTCCGTCCCGACCGCCGCTGGGCAGACCCCGGCGACGGATACGCCGCCGCCATCGTCCGCATCGCCAACGACACCGCCGCCCTCGTCATTACCCCCGAAGGAGATTCCACCATGACCGCCTACCCCACCGCCGCCGACCTCGGTTTCCCCGTTCGCATCCATCTCGCCGCCGATACCGGCCCGCGCCGCGCCCTCGCAGACATCGCGTGGTTCATCGTCCACGATACGGAAGGCAACCCTGCGGGCGACGAAGCAATTCTTACCAGCGCAAACCCGCCCGTCGAATCCGCGCACGCCCTCATTTTGCCGGACGGCGAGACCGTCTTCATGGTGCCGCTCGAAGAAACCGCATGGACACCGGGCAACGACCCCGTCGCCGTCTGCTCCGTCAATGTCGAACTCTCCGGTTTCGCCGCCGATGGCTACACCGATGCACAGTACACATCGCTCGCCCGCTTTTTCCGCTGGTGCGTCTCACGCGGCATGACCGATGTCCCCGCCGTCTACGCCGCCCGCACCGGCGATCCCGGCATCATCGGGCATCAGGATGTCCCCAATCCGTATCACAAAGGCGCGTGGGGCGGCGCGGCGGGTCACACCGACCCCGGCGCACACTTCGACTGGCACCGCCTCGTCGCCGCCATCGCGGATGCCGCCACCGCGCCGCCCGCCGTCCCCCCGACGCCCCTCGCGTTCTACGTCGGCAACAACCCGTACGGCGCGGTTCCCGTCCGCCCGCCCTTCTGGAACCGCTGGCATTACCTCGACGATCTCGGTCTCGCCCTCCCCACGATGGGCTACCCCATCGAGCCGGAACGCACCGGCGCGAACGGGCGGCGCATTCAGCGGTTCGAACGCGGTTGGTACGCCACTCAGCCCGCCGCCGATCCGTGGGATGTCGTCGCCCTTCCCCCCGCCGAATACCCCGCCGCCTGACTTCGCACATCGCGAATGGCGGACGGCGGATTGAGGAAGGGGAACGATCATTCCCGCTCACCCGCCACGATGTACAATTTCGTCCAGAGATCGGAGTTTGCGCCCCGCATCATGCGGGGGCAGGAAAGGGGCAACATCGCCGTGGCATCAGTCTATGAACAAGTCGGGGGCGATGAAACATTTCGCCGCCTCGTGGATGCCTTCTACCGCCGGGTCGCCCAAGACCCCGTGCTGATCCCCGTCTTCCCGCCCACCGCCGAGGCACGCGAACCGGGGAAAGAAGGGCAGCGCATGTTTCTTATCCAGTATTTCGGCGGCCCGCGCACCTATTCCGACCAGAAAGGACACCCGCGTCTGCGGATGCGTCACGCGCATTTCCCGCTCGGTCAGCGGGAGCGCGATGCGTGGGTCGCCAATATGCTCGCCGCCGTGGACGAGGTCGGCATCCCCGAACCCGCCCGCACCGTCATGCGCGACTACTTCGAGAACGGCGCAACCTTCATGATCAATGTGCCGTCTTGAAAACGCGGTGGGAATTCAGGCGACGTAGCGGGCGATCAGCGCGACCATCGCAGCAATCTCGAACGGCTTGCGGATAAATGCCGCCGCGTAGGATTGCACACTGTCCGGCGTGTTGCCCGCACTCATCAAGATCAACGAGAGCGAGGCAAATGTGGGGTCGTCATGCAGTTCGCGGGCGAGTTGCGCCCCGTCCATCACCGGCATCATAAGGTCGGACACCACAACATCGGGGCGCTGCTCCCGCACAAGCGCGAGTGCGTCCCGCCCGTTGTACGCCCCGATGACGCGATGCCCTTCGTCTTCCAATATATCCTGCAACAGCGCAACGATAGACGGCTCGTCGTCCACGACCAGAATCGTCGCCATTACTCTTGCCTATTCTGACGCACGTGACGATTTTCCCGCTGTTCCTGCGCAGTGATCCCCTCCAGCACTGCCGTGCCGCTCTCTTCAATGGGCAGGACACGCACTGTGCCGTCTGCGATACGATACTCTCGCAGTGTCGTATCGAATCCGCTCTGGCGCATTTTCCGTACCGACAGAATTCGCACGAGCGTATTTCGGTACTCGACCCACTGGAGCAGCACGATGCTGTCCACCAGCGTCGCCGCCATCGCGTCGCCTACTACCCCGGTTCCGGATACCGAACTCTCCTGCGTCACGATCACGGTCACACCGTGTTCGCGCAGATAATCGAAGAGCGACGCCAGATAGCGCGGGGCGCGTTGCCGGAACGGAATTTCCGCCTCGACCACCGCAATGGGGTCAATCACAAGGCGGCGGATACCGAGCGACTCCACGCGATCACGCAGTATCGCCGCGAGAATATCCACATCCACTACCGCCGGGGAGGTATGCAGTAGGCTGATCGTTCCCTGCTCGACTGCCCCCGCGAAGTCCATGCCGAAATACCGCGCCTTAAGCGCGATCTGCGATTCCCCTTCCGCAAGCCCGACGTACAGCCCCGGTTCGCCCGCCGCCACCCCCGTCATGAGGAAGCGCAGGGCGGTCAGGGTTTTGCCGGTGCCGGGGCTACCCGCGAGAAAGGTCACGGTGTTGCGATTCAGCCCGCCTGCAAGGATCTCATCGAGTTCGGGGAAGCCGATTTCGGCGCGGTCGTCACTGGCGGTGTACGGTATCGTGTGGTACACCGCCTCGTGCCGGGGGTACGTCGTGATGCCGTCTTGGGTGATCGCGAATGTATGCAGCCCGTCCAGATGCGCCATACCGCGCATCTTCGAGATTTCTATCCAGCGGTGATGCCGTTCGTTGTCGAGCCGGTTGTGCATCACGACAATGCCGTCCGCGATCGTGAGCGTCCCCGCACCGTTTGGGCTATGTGCGTCGGTCTCGTAGGTCACGACGACCGTCGCGCCGAACAACGCAAGGCGACTACGCAGGGAATACAAAAAGACATTCACATCGCGGTCGCTCTCCGCGAAACCGGTAATGCCATGAAACCCGTCCAGCACCACGAATGTTGCACGCTCCCGCCGCACCGTCTCGATGATCATCTCGACAACGTCAGGCAAGCCATCATTGAGGACGGACTGAATACTGTAGAACCGCAGCGCGTTGCCGATAAGCGTTTCATCCGCGAACGAGAACTCCCCAAGCCCCGCAAGCAGTTGCTCGTGCGATTCCGACATCGCGGTAAAGATGATCGCCCGTTCGCCCTTCACGGCGCGGTGAACAGCCATCTGCGCCGCGAGGATCGTCTTGCCTGCACCGGGAACACCGATAACGAGCGTCAGGGTGCGCTGCGGCAATCCCCCGCCGAGGATTTCATCCAGATTCGGGACACCGGTAGGCATTGTTGCAATCACGATAGTTGCGCCTTCACTTTCTCTTCGAAATACAGTGTCATACCTATAATAGTAGCCGAGATTACCGCACAATCCGTGCCAGCGTCCATTTCCCCCCGGTTTTTCGGTGTCGCGCTGTGGACGAGGTCAGCTTCCCCAATCCCGCCCGCACATCATACGCAAACACTCCGAGAACGGGTAAACTTCGTACAAAGAATCGCGCCGACGATGCAGCGGTATATCGTCTATACTGCCGCGTATCGCACAGTATGTGTACACCACGCAGGAGGAGTATTCATGGCATCGGAATCATCGCCAAAATCGCGTCGTGGTCTGATCGTAGCGGCGGCGGCACTGGCAACCGGCATCGCGTTGCGGGACGCAGGATCGTCGCCCGTCGCTGCGGCAACGAGTGCTGCGTTGCTCATTGGTGTGTCAAATTCACCGACGAACGCCACCGATAGTACGAGACTGTTCAATCCTTCCAGCACCGCACTTGCCCCGAGACTGTTCAGGGTTGACAACTATTCCAGTGCGCTTATAGCCCCACCACCGAACCGCAATATTGCGATCTACGGCTCCACCTCCGGATCAGATATCACGTCCAATAAAAGGATCGGCGTCGCGGGGCTGATAGACACCAACGGTGCGGGCATCTACGGCGCAGCGACGAACGACGGTGCCGGCGTCTACGGCACGTCACCCGGCGCAGTGGGCGTCTATGGCACGGCTACCGGCAACGGCGGCACGGGCGTGATCGGGCAGATTACCGACACTGCACTGCGCGGTTCGTCGGGCATCGCGGGTGCCGCACCGGACGGCAATTACGCCGGATTCTTCACCGGCACCACGATCGTCAATGGCGATTTCTTCGTCTCCGGCGCGAAGAGTGCCGCCATCAAGCAGGCGGACGGTTCGCACCGCGTCGTCTATTGCGAGGAATCGCCGGAGAGCTGGCTGACCGACTACGGCAAGGCAAAACTTGTCGGTGGTAAGGCGGAGGTACGGATACCCACCGATTTCGCCGCCCTCATCCACAGCGACGATTATCACGTCTTTCTCACCCCCTATGGCGACACCAAAGGGCTGTACGTGACGAACCAGACCACGACGGGCTTTACGGTGCGGGAGATGCAAGGCGGTACGGCAAGCCTTCTCTTCTCGTATCGCATCACAGCGAAGCGCGGCGACATCGCGGGGACGCGACTGGCACGGTTCACGATGCCTCCGGCACCCGTCGCGCCCGCCATGGCTGCCGACCCCTTGCCGAAAGCTGGTCCCCCGCCCGCAGGAGAAAAAACCGGCGCGTAACGGCGGGCGCAGTTTTCGGCTCTGCCGCCCCCTGCTATACTCCCGCGAGTAATCCGGCGGGAATGTCAACGGCAAAGGGGCGCGGCGTGCTGGCGAAAGTAACGAGTTGCGCCCTGATCGGGCTGGACGGCGTGCCGATCACGGTAGAAGTAGATGTTGGCGCGGGAATGCCCGCCTTTACTATCGTCGGGTTGCCGGACGCGGCGGTACAAGAGGCGAAAGAGCGCGTCCGCGCCGCCATCCGCAACAGCGGCGGGCGATTTCCCACCGGGCGCGTCACCGTCAATCTTGCCCCCGCCGACATCCGCAAAGAGGGGACCTTTTTCGATACGCCCGTCGCCCTCGGTATTCTCCTCGCCTCGCAGCAACTCGATGTAGATGCGAACACCGTCGCGTCGCTGCTCGTCGTGGGGGAGTTGTCGTTAGACGGCGGGGTGCGGCATGTCAACGGCGTGCTGGCGGTTGCGGATACCGCCCGCGCCCACGGCTTTTCGTCGGTCTTCGTCCCGGCGGACGATGCCGCCGAAGCCGCCCTCGTCCCCGGCATCGCGGTGTATCCGACCCCAACCCTCGTCGCGCTCGTGCGGCACCTGATCGGGGAAGAACCGATCCCGCCGCAACCGCCAAGCATCATCGAAACCGATACGGTAGACGAAACCGTGACCGATCTCGCCGAGGTGCGCGGGCAGGAACACGCCAAACGCGGCGTGGAAGTCGCGGCGGCGGGCGGGCATAACCTCATCATGGTCGGCAGCCCCGGCAGCGGAAAAACCTTGCTGGCGCGGGCGTTGCCTTCGATTCTTCCGCGCCTCACGCCCGCCGAAGCATTGGACGTGACGCGCATCTACAGCGTCGGTGGGTTGCTCGGTCGCGGCGCGGCATTCGTGCGGCAGCGTCCCTTTCGCGCCCCGCATCACACGGTTTCGTACGCGGGGCTGGTCGGCGGGGGGCATGTGCCGCGACCGGGCGAAATCTCGCTGGCGCATCGCGGCGTGCTTTTTCTGGACGAACTGCCGGAGTTTTCCGGGGCGGTGCTGGAAGTGCTGCGGCAGCCGCTGGAAGACAAACAGGTGAGCATCAGCCGCGCATCCGGCTCGATGAATTTCCCCGCCAATGTGATGCTCGTCGCCGCGATGAATCCCTGCCCCTGCGGGTATTATGGCGACCGCGAACGCCCCTGCACCTGTTCGCAGACCCAACTCGCCCGCTATACCCGGCGCATCAGCGGGCCGCTTTTGGATCGCATTGATATTCATCTCGATGTGCCCCGCGTCCCGTACGAGAAGTTGACGGCGACGACACCGGGCGAATCGTCGGCGGCGGTGCGGGCGCGGGTCGAGGCAGCACGGGCACGGCAGCGCGCACGATTCACGGGGGCTACGGTGCTGACCAATGCCGATATGGGACCGGGGGATGTGCGAACATTCTGCGCCCTCGACGCCGCCGGAGAGCAATTGATGCGGGCGGCATCGCGGCAGATGCACCTCTCCGCCCGCAGCCATCATCGCGTACTCAAACTCGCCCGCACGATTGCCGATCTCGCAGGGGCGGAGCACGTCGGAGCGGCGCACCTCGCGGAAGCCCTGCAATACCGCCCCCGCGTCGCCGCTGAATAACCGCGTGCACGGAGTTTGCTGGTCTTCTCGACGCAGGAGTTCAATCTACGATTCATCCGATGATCGTGCCGAATACACGCGAAGGAAGATTGCACCATGAATATGGACGAGTACCGGCATTGATGGCAGAGTTATAAACGCTTCTTGGAGCAGTTGCACACACTGGGACAGGACGAATGGCACGAACGATTTGTCAATTCCGGTAGCGGTGCTGCAACATCAACAGAAGCATACGTCAATATCGGGCAATATCTCCTTGCGTTCATGGCGAGCGATGTTGCCCCGCACCTGCATCTCGACAAGGACGCAAAAGACCTGTTGCTCAACATGCAAGGGTGGCTCGGTATTCAATGGGACATCGAGTCGCAGAGTGCGGACGTGTTTGGCGCGGGTGGGAGCATCACGATTCCCCGAAGACCGGTCGCCGGGAAGATCAGTGAGGTGGTCATCCCCATGACGGCGGGAGCAGCGGCACTGGAGGCAGCACTGGAAGAGATGATCCGGGTGCTGAGGGAACATGGTGAAGAAAAGTGGGTTGCTTTTTTTCTTCGGTGCAGCAAAGGTTTCGCATACGACACCATACTTACTAGTGTGATTATCGCAATTCGTGACTTGCGACGGACAGATACGGTTGAGCGAATCAATGCCACCGAGACACTAAATAGATTGATGCGTCTGGTGGAGCA
>JBBRMX010000143.1:0-9194 GCA_038230615.1 Thermomicrobiales bacterium
CTCGCCGGACACCCCGCACCCCGGCGTCACATGGGAATTGGTAGAGAAATACCGCATCACCAAACTCTTCACCGCCCCGACGACTATCCGCATGTGGATGAAATCCGGCGACCACTACCCCGCACGCTACGACCGCTCCAGCCTGCAACTCGTCGTCTGCGCGGGGGAGCCACTCAACCCGGAGGCGTACCTGTGGGCGACGCGCCATGCCCGTGCGGGTGGCGTCCCGGTTCGTGACAACTGGTGGCAGACCGAAACCGCCGCCCCGACCATCGGCACCTTGCCCAGTATGCCCTTCAAGCCGGGGTATGCGGGTAAGCCCTTCCCCGGTTACGCCGCCCGCGTGGTGGATGCAGCGGGCGAACCCGTGCCTGCCGGGGCGGGCGGCTTCCTCCAACTCACGCAGCCGTGGCCGCAGATGATGCGGACGATCTGGAACGCCCCGGAGCGGTACGAAGCATACTGGAACCAGATTCCCGGCGGCTATACCACCGGGGATGTGGCGACGATGGACGCGGACGGCTCCATCGCCATGCTCGGTCGGTCGGACGATGTGCTCAATGTCGCGGGGCATCGCATCGGGTCGGCGGAGGTCGAGAGTGCGCTTGTCGGGCATCTTGCCGTCGCGGAAGCAGCCGCAATCGGCATCCCCGATGCGATCAAGGGCGAAGCGATCAAGGTTTTCGTCATCCTCCGCGCCGGTCATGTGTGGAGCGATGATCTTCGCGCCGCCCTCATCGCGCAGGTGCGCCACGAACTCGGTCCTATCGCTACCCCGCAGGAGATCGTCTGCGTCGCAAGCCTCCCGAAAACCCGCAGCGGGAAAATCGTTCGCCGCCTGCTCAAAGCGCAGGAAGCGGGTCTCGACCCCGGCGACCTCACCACGCTGGAACAATAGCCCCGTTGCCCTGCCCGATCACGGCGCACTTACCTGATTCGTTTCCCCCGCACCCGCCGGAAGTGGTACGCTGTGCGTTACGCGCGGCACCGGAGCCGCGTGCGGACGAAACGGAGATTTCATGACCACGACCTACCGCGTCGGGGTAGTCGGCGCGACGGGGCTGCTCGGCAGCGAACTGGTACGCATCCTCGCGCAACGCCGCTTCCCTATTCGCGCCTTGCACCTCTACGCCTCAGACCGCTCCGTCGGGGAGCGCGTGCCATTCGGGGAGCACGAACTCACTGTGGAACGCCCGACCCCGGCGGGATTCAAATTTCTCGATCTCGTCTTCCTCGCCGCTAACCGCGAGGTCAATACGCAGGTCTATCCCCACGCCCGTAATGCGGGCAATTTCATTATCAACGCGACTGGGCGCGAGAACGCGAGCGAGACGACCCCGCTCATCATCCCCGAAGTAAACGGAGATATTCTCGCTAATGGTGTGCGGATCGTCGCCTGCCCGCACGATCTGACGATTCAACTTTGCATGGTGCTTGCCCCACTCCATCGCCAGAATCCTGTGCGCCGCGTGACACTCACGGCGCTTTGCGCAGTCGGGGCAGCGGGCGCGGCGGCGTCCCGCGCCCTCACTGACGAGACGCAGGCGGCACTCGGCGGGCGCGAACTTGTCGCCACTGCCTTCACGCATCCTATCGCGTTTAATCTACTTCCGGAGGTCAATGTCTTCCATGCGGACGGCTACTCGCGGGAGGAATGGCTTATCGCGCAGGAGACGAAGCACGTGCTACGTGCGCCGGAACTCCGTATCGCCGCGACCACGGTGCGTGCGCCCGTCTATCAGGGGCATTCACAGAGTGTCTATGCAGAGTTCTCGCGCCTGATCGCGGCGGACGATGCGCGGCGCGTCCTCGGTTCGTCACCCGGTCTGCGGGTACTGGACGACCCCGGCGTCGGGTTGTACCCGCATCCGGTCGGCGTTGCAGGGCAGGACAGTGTTGCAGTCGGGCGTATCCGCGACGACACGAGCAGCCCGTACGGTCTCGCATTCTGGTCGGCGATGGATCATCTGCGGAAAGGCTCGGCACTTAATGCCGTCCAGATCGCCGAACTGCTCGCCGCCCGCGATATGATCTGACGAATCGAAAGAAAGGAAGAGGAGCAGCCAAGACGCCAAGAATGCAGGAAACCTGAGATGCGCGTTTCTGTACTTTCGTTGTGTCCTTTGCGGCTTTTTTGGCAACTTAGCAGTTCATTGTATATCAAAGGGGGGTTTACATGAGCGTGGATACTGACCGACCGGAGACGTACGGCGATGTGGACACCACCGGCATGGCGGGGCGGTTCGCCCTGTGGCCGCAGACCTTCGCGGCATCGTGGGCGGCGGCGCGGCAGATTGAGGTGCCAGACAAACACACCGATTTGTTCAGCGTCGTGATCGTCGGCGTCGGCGGGTCGGGGCTGGCGGGTGAGTTACTGGCGGGACTGCTATTGCACACCGCGCAGATTCCGGTGCGCGTAGTACGCGGGTACGAATTGCCCGCATTCGTCGGGCCGGACAGCCTCGTCCTTGCTTACTCGCACTCCGGCAACACCGAAGAAACGATCACCGCCTTCGACGAAGCCGCCGACCGGGGCGCGAAACTGATCGTTGTTGCCACGGGCGGCAGACTGGCAGACCTCGCCACCGCGCACCGTTCACCCTTCGTGCGGTATGCGGCGGAGGGTATCGCATCGCCCCTCGCGGCAGCATTTCCCGCATTGCTCGCCGTCGCCCGCGCTGTCCACATCCTCGGCGGCGATCTCGATCAGGAAGTCGCGGAGACAGTCCGCACCCTCAGCGATGTGACCGCGACAATGCTGCCCGAAGTTCCCGCCGCGCAAAACCCCGCGAAGCAAATCGCGCAAATGTTCGCGGGCACATTTCCCGTCGTCTACGGCGTGGGCTTCCTCGAACCCGTCGCACGGTGGTGGGCAGCAGAAATGAGCGCACTCGCGCAGACTGAATGCCACTGGGACACTCCGCTGGAAGTCAACCACGGCGATGCGGCGGGTCTTGCCTTCCCCGCAGTACTCGCGGGACAGCGGGCAGCGGTGTTGCTCCGTTCCTCGTACGATCACCCGCGCATCGTCGCGCATCACACCGTCACTGAAGCGATGCTGCGCGATTCCGGCGTCGCAGTACAGACCGTCGGGGCGCACGGACGCAGTCGCCTCGCGCAGATGCTGGCGAGTGTCGTGCTGGGAGACTGGGCAGCATACTATCTCGCACTGCTCAACGGCGTTGACCCGATGAGCGATGTGGCGATTCACTTCAAGAATACGCATATGCCGAGACCATAAATCCCACGCGATGCCACCGCGAACACTGATCGCGCACGCAATCGCTGTATCACGACGGGCAATGCTGTAGTGCGCGTCCGCGACGACACACGCCAAGGGAGGAATACTCATGAAGATCGAAGTGTATGCCGATATTGTCTGCCCGTGGTGCTACATCGGGATGCGCCGCCTCGGTGCCGCCCTCGCCACCCGCCCCGATCTCGTCGCTGAGCGTGTCTGGCGTCCTTTCCAGTTACGTCCGGAGATGCCTCGCGGCGGTGAGCCGTGGGAATCGTTCGCAATCGAGAAATTCGGCGGACGCGCGCAGATGGACGCCGCATTCGCGCAGGTCGCTCGTGCGGGGGAGCCGGACGGTATCACCTTCCACTTCGACCGCATCGCCAGTGCCGCGAATACAGTGGACGCGCACCGCCTCGTGTCGTACGCCGTTGCGTTCGGGCGGGAATGGGAGACTGCCGAAGCCCTGTTCGCTGCGTATTTCACGGACGGGGGCGATCTCAACGACACCGACACTCTCGTCGCAGCAGCCATTTCCGCAGGGCTAGATGGTGACGATACGCGGCTCTTTCTCGGCACAACCGATGGCGAATCCACCGTGATGGAGAGCCAGCAGGACGCCTACCGCGACGGAGTACAGGGAGTGCCGTTCTATATATTCGATGAACGATACGCGCTTTCCGGCGCGCAACCCGTGGCGGTTTTTCTCCAAGTATTCGACCACATCACGAACGAGCTCGCCGTGGCGGCACATCCGACAAGATAGATTTACTCCGCTAGTGCGTCGGTGATATGAAGCGTTTCGACGACACGTCCCGCACGGTCGAGCGTCACCGCGACGACATCTACACGCACCAAGCGGTCGGCATGGTCGGGGTGGGCATCGAGAAACGCGGCGACCGCCCGGAGGACGCGCCCCGCTTTGATTCCGACAACCGATTCCGCTGCCGATCCGTGCGCCGTACCGGTACGGACACGCACCTCCACGCAGACGAGTATCTCGCCATCAAGCGCGACGAGATCAAGTTCACCGCCGGGGCATCGCCAGTTGCGGGCGATAATCCGGCATCCGTCGCGCTCCAGCAGATGCGCGGCGATACGCTCCCCGCTCGCCCCGATAGCTGCGCTGCGGGCTGCCCGTTCTGCCATTGTTATCGCGCCGCCGCGTTGCCCACATCGAACACCTCATCCGGCACGGTGGGCAACGGATATGTTCGCGCCGCGACCGCCGCCGCATGAACCGGCGCGAACCGGAAACGATGCACCGGCGATGGCCCGTACGCACGCAAGGCGGCACGATGCACTGCCGTACCGTATCCCTTGTGGCGGGCAAAATCGTAACCGGGGTAGTCCACATCGAGCGCGGCAAGCATTGCGTCCCGCGCTACTTTCGCGACGATGCTCGCCGCCGCGATAGAAAGGCTCATCGCATCCCCCCGTGCAAACGCACGCTGCGGAATCGGAAGTTCCGGCAATTTGACCCAATCGAGCAGCAAATATCCCGGTGTCCACGGCAACGCCTCTACCGCACGGCGCATCGCCAGCCGGTTCCCCACCGCTAACCCGTAGCGGTCGAGTTCCTCCGCTGCGACAACGCCGACGCCGACGCCATGTGCAACGCCACGAATTGCCGTCGCCAATGTCTCACGCTCGTCCGGTGTACACGTCTTGCTGTCACGTACATCCGCTAATTGCGACCGCAGTTCGTCGGCGAGTGCAGCAGAGAAAACCGGCGGCAAGACCACCGCCGCCGCGACGAGCGGCCCCGCCCACGCTCCGCGCCCCACTTCATCAACGCCCGCTATCGGTCCGAAACCGTCGCGGGTGAGGCGCAGTTCTTCTTCCAGTGTCGGGAGCATCCGGGCTTTGCTATACGCCACGTTGACCACCCCGCCCGCATCACGCCAGTATGTACGTACAATATGCATCGTAGCATGTCCATCGCCCAAATGGAATATGTCGCGCAGCATTCAGGGCGCGTCGCTCGCATGTTCCATCACTTGTTCCACTATCGGTGCGAGGTATACATGAACGACGCGCTTCATCTCCCGTATCACCACTGCCTGATGCGCCGCGTCGCCCTCACATGCAAAACCAAGCAGCAACCGAACGGTTTCCACGGCGACACCGCATATAGATGGGCTGAATTGCCAGCGTGCGGGTCACCAGTGCAACGAGACGATCTGTCACACGGTCTATCGCTACATTCACGAGAAAGACGCACAATAGAAATTGAGTAAGTACTCGATTTTGCACATGTGTTTTCATCATACCGCGTTTCGGTCGCACAAGGAGCATCGGTTATGGCAGCAACGACGCCACGCATCCCCACAATGTCCGGCATACCGATCCTCGGTAACTTGCCTGACCTCCGTGCTGACCGTCTCGGTTTTTTGGAACGGGTTGCCCGCGAGTGCGGCGACATCGGCATCTTCTCAGCGATGGGGCGCGAATTTGTTTTGCTCAACTCTCCCGTGCTGGCGCATGACATCCTCGTGACGCAGGCAGCAAAAGTCGAAAAAGGCAAGAATCTGCGCGAAAACGGCAGCCCGATCTTCGGCAATGGGCTCGTGACCAGCCTCAACGCGTTCCACAAACGGCAGCGCACCTTGATCGCCCCGGTCTTTCAGCATGGTCGTATCGCGGACTATGCCACGATCATGACGACCTATGCCGACGATCTCCAGCGCAGTTGGCACCACGGCAAGACGCGCAACATTGCAGACGACATGATGCGCCTCACCCTGCGCGTCATCGGCAAGGTGCTGTTCGATCAAGATATCGGGGGCGACGCACCGGAAGTTGGCGCGGCACTGGACACGGTGCGCGACACATTCATGCGCGTCACGAATATGCCGGTGCGCCTGCCGGACTGGTTCCCGAACTCCCCGCAACGCCACAGCCGCGACGCCGTCGCGCAACTCAATGCGATTATCTACCGTATCATCAACGAGCGACGCGCCGAGGGTACCACCGACCACGGCGATTTTCTCTCGATGCTGCTCCGCGCCCACGACGAAGATGGCATCTTCATGTCCGATCAGCAAATCCGCGACGAGGCAATGACCCTCTTTCTCGCGGGGCATGAAACAACCGCCAATGGGCTGGCGTGGGCGTGGTATTTGCTCACCCAACACCCCGCAGTCTACGCGAGGATGCAGGACGAGGGCGACTGCGTTCTTGTAGGGAGGATGCCGACCGCCGCCGATCTCGCGCAGTTACCGTACACCCTACAAGTCTTCAAAGAAGCAATGCGTCTCTATCCTCCGGTGCCGATAGTTGTCCGGCAGGCAAGTGTGCCGGTCGTCATCGCGGGGCAACCATTCCCGGTGGGGACGCGCTTCATCGTCAGCCCGTGGACCTTGCACCGCCGCGCCGATCTCTTCCCCGACCCCACCCGTTTCGATCCCGACCGTTTTGCACCGGAACACGAGAAAGACATCCCGAAGCACGCCTATTTGCCTTTCGTCACTGGACCGCGCAACTGCATCGGCGCGAGTTTCGCTCTCTTCGAGGGGCAGATGATCCTCGCCGCCCTCGCACAGCGCGTTATCTTCGCGCTCATACCGGGACAAACGATCACCCCCGAAGCCTCCATTACGCTGCGCCCCCGCGAAGGAGTGCGCGTCGCCATTTCACGCCGCCTCTGACGGGACATGAGGTACGGTAGGCTTCAATCTGGTCAGAGGTTTTTCCAAGGCTAACGCCTCTCCTCCCGGAAATGGGCAACACAAAAGGCGGGGTATCTCACAATGCCCCGCCCTTCCTCGTGCTGCCTAGTCCGCCCCGGTGCTCGCGGTTTGCGCCACGGCTTTTTTGCCGATGGGGTGCTGCTCGCGGCGTTCCTTCAGGCGGGCCTTCTTGCCCGTCAGCGCACGCAGGTAATACAGCTGCTGGCGGCGCACATTCGCACGACGCACAACCTCGATCTTCTCGACACGCGGTGAGTGCAACAGGAAGGTGCGTTCCACCCCGATGCTGTTCGCGCCGATGCGCCGGATGGTGTACGTCTCGCTGATTCCACCACCACGGCGGCTCAGCACCACGCCCTCGAACAACTGGATGCGTTCGCGCGTTCCTTCGACAACTTTGACACTCGCGCGGACGGTGTCCCCCGTGCGAAAATTAGGGATGTCGGTGCGGAGAAACTTCTCCCCGACACCGGCGACCAGTGGATTCATCGTCTGCCTCGCTCCCTCAACACATCGTGCGTTCGACGCCCGATTTGCGGGCGCAACGCGTAGTATCGCACACTGAGCGCGTTTCGTGCAACTGTTCTGGGGTATTCGTGCGTAGTATCAAGCAACTGCCTGTCGTATCGAAGGAGCAAGAACCCAATGACCGACGCCGAACGCACCCGGCTCGCAGCAGCCCGCGACAACACCGAGCATTGGCGGCACTGGGGGCCGTACCTGAGCGAACGGCAATGGGGAACGGTGCGCGAGGATTACTCGCCGGATGGCTCCGCATGGGATTACTTCCCCCACGATCATGCCCGCTCCCGCGCCTATCGCTGGAGCGAAGACGGCATCCTCGGCATCAGCGACGAACACGGGCTGCTCTGTTTCGCCCCCACCCTCTGGAACGAACATGACCCGATTCTCAAAGAGCGGTTATTCGGACTGACCAACCCGCAAGGCAACCACGGCGAAGACGTGAAAGAATGCTACTATTACCTCGACAATACCCCGACCCACTCCTACATGCGTGCCATGTATCGCTATCCGCACCGCGCCTTCCCTTATGCAGATCTCGTCGCCACCAATGCCGCCCGCACCAGAGACGAGGCGGAATACGAACTGCGCGACACCGGCATTTTCGCAGATAACCGCTTCTTCGATATTGTGGTGGAATACGCCAAGACAGCCCCGGACGACATCGCTATCCGTATCACCGCGACGAACCACGGCTCCAATATGGCACCGCTCCATCTGTTGCCGACCCTCTGGTTCCGCAATACATGGGCGTGGGGGCGCGACGACCGCCGCCCCGCTCTAATCCGCACCGGCGACCGCGTGCAGGCGACCCATCCCACTCTCGGCACCTACGAATGGACGTGGAGCGGCACGCCCGAACTGCTTTTCACCGAGAACGATACCAACACCGAACGCCTCTGGGACAAGCCGAACCCTACTCCGTATGTCAAAGATGGCTTTAATAGCACCCTCGTCGAGGGCAAAGCGGGCTGCGTCAACCCGGCAGGTACCGGCACGAAAGCCGCCGCCCACTATCATTTCGTCCTTGCGCCGGGGGCATCCGAGACCGTTTATCTCCGCCTTTCCACCACGACTCACCCCGATCCACTCGCGGATTTGCCTGCCCTCTTCGCCACACGCCAAGCGGAGGCAGACGACTTCTATCGCCGCGTCAGCCCTTCCCTCACGGACGGCGACGGGCGGCGCGTGCAACGGCAAGCATTCGCGGGTTTGCTCTGGGGCAAGCAATATTATCATTACGATGTGGACATGTGGCTCGATGGCGACCCCACCTTCCCGCCGCCTGAAAACCGTGATATGGGACGCAACCATAACTGGCGGCATCTCAACAACGCAGATATTATCTCTATGCCCGATCCGTGGGAGTATCCGTGGTTCGCAGCATGGGATCTCGCGTTTCATTGCATCCCCCTCGCCCTCATTGATCCCGATTTCGCCAAGCACCAACTCGATCTGCTCGTGCGCGAGTGGTATATGCACCCGAACGGCGAATTGCCCGCCTACGAATGGGCGTTCGGCGATGTCAACCCGCCCGTCCATGCGTGGGCGGCGTGGCGCGTCTACAAGATCGAGCGGCGCGTGACAGGCAAATCCGACCGCGTTTTTCTGGAGCGCGTCTTCCACAAATTGCTCATCAACTTCACATGGTGGGTCAACCGCAAAGATGCCGATGGGCGCAATGTCTTTCAGGGCGGCTTCCTCGGCTTGGACAATATCGGCGTCTTTGACCGCAACATGGC
>JBBRMX010000144.1:0-9192 GCA_038230615.1 Thermomicrobiales bacterium
CGAACCGTGCAGCGACACCACGCGCACACGCGGGTCTTCCGCCGCCAATTGCCGGTACAGATTATTCGACCGCCCTGCGAGAAGCAGGATTTCGTGTTCCCGCGTACAGGAAGCGAGGGTGATACTCAGCCGTCGCGCTGAACCCGCGACTGCCGCCTCCGCGCCATCAGCCAACCACACCACCGAGAGTTTGCCGTCGAAGATCACGTGTCCTGCTACTTTCCTTCGTGCCGCCGCACTCTCCACAGGGTACCCCGCAAATACGGCAACGGAAAGGGGTGGCACCGTAGCACCACCCCCATTGCCCGTAATTGCGAATTACTTGGGCATATTCTTTAGTGCGGTGTAGGCGGGGCGGGGCGTGTTATCTGCCCGCAACACACCCCATCCCCACTTCTCGTTTCCGGTATCACCGCCGAGCGTCTGCTGGAAATTCAGGTTCCAGACCAGCATGACGCCCATCCACGGGTACGATTTGCCGAGTTCAAACGCCCGTTTCAGATATTGCGCCTGCATGTCTTCCGAGATGTATTTCGCGTAGCCGTAGCCCGCTGCGGGGTTGTCGGTGCTGTCCCACCCGAACTCGGTCAGCCACATCTTCTTGCTGCTCTCGCCGTTCTGTTCCATGATCGAGCGCATCTGGAGAATACGCTTGAAATAGAACGAGTTGTCTTTTGTGAAACTGCGCCCGCCGTCGGGGTCATTCCCACACGCGGTGGTGGCGGGGTTATCGGGGTATGAGTTGTCCGGCGGGTTGCAGTTGGAGCCGGGGTGTGCGCCGAGGACATCGTAGTATTTCTTGCCCTCGCCGCCGTTCAGCGCATAGAACTGCTGGAGATACTGCGTCTCATCGAGCGCGATTTCGGGATGTCCAGTCACGCCTGTCGGGGTCATGCCGCCGAAGACGACAGTAATATTCGGGTCGCTCGCTTTCGCTGCTTGATAGCCTGCTTTGAGGATCGGCAAGTACGCCCCGACATTCACTTGCCCGCCCGTTTCGAGCGCGAGATTCTGTTCGTTCCACACCTCATATGCAGCAACTTTCCCTCGGTAGTGATCCGCAAGGAACTTGATAAAGTCCGCGAAATCCTGCGCGTTGGGCGGCAAACCACCAACGCCGTTTGTCTGCGACGAACCTGTCCATGCGGGCGAATCCACCGGGCTGAGCATGATATTCACGCCCTTGGCACTCGCAGCATTGACTAGCGCATCGAGCTGGGCGACGTAGTTGTTGCCGAAAGCACCTTTCGATGGCTCCGCGGCTTTCCAGCGGATTTGCTGCCGCATCCAGCCGAATTTCGCTTCGGACATCTTGCCAAACATCACATCTTTGCTCGGCGCGTCCAGCCCGATACCGTCCACATTGAACCCATAGCCGTCGCCACCGTCGCCAATGTGCAACGCAGCGTAACTGCGTGGCAATGGCTGCCCCGTAACCGCTCCCCCACAATTGCCCTCGACGCAGTTCGGCTGCGCTTGGTTGACGGCTTCAGCAACGCGCAGACTCTGGTCCACGCCGTCTTTATCTGCTTGCGAGACGCCGAGCAACCCGATTAACACCTCGTACTGTGTTCCCTTATTTTCGGGGTGATATTCGAGACGGTATCGCTCGAAATACTGTACGCGGTGCATCTGCCCGTCGCCCGCAGGCGGGGCGGGGTTCATCTCATCGAACGGCTCCGAGATCGGGTAACCAAAGATAAGCACGCTCTTTTGCACATTCCCGTTACCTGCTTTCTCCCAGTATGTCCGGAGGGCATTGCTGGAGGCATCGCCGCCAATTGCATGCCCTGTATCGGGGAAATAGAGACGGCTATCTTTCGGGTCTGCGATCTTGAGGAAGTCTTTATCGGTCTTGGCACGGTCTGCAGTCTGCAATGCTGCCAACCGCCGACCAAGCACCTCGAACAATGTTCCCTTGTTCTCCGGGTGATACTCAATGACTGCCCGTTGCAGATATTGCGTCGGGTACGTCTGCCCATTTTCGGACTTCGCGTTGAATACTTTCGTGACAGGGTAGCCGTACTGCGACAGCCCGCCATTGTTGTTCCAGTAGTCGCGGAACTGCCCATAGAGATAATGCCCGGTCTCTTGGTAGTAGTCCTGCGCCGCGCTCACCGGTAGTGCCGGCGCAATGAGCGAGAGCATCATTGACACCGCAAGGATGCCTGTTCCTGTCAATCGCCATCCGATACGCAAACCGATCCCTCCCTCCCGACGATACGCACCGCCGGAGATGTATGTCCGTACACCTTCTCCCACACCGTCCCACTTTACCATAAACGCGACACGGCTGTACACCATCCGCTGACGGTCGCGGTGTGCGTGTATTATGCGCGTCGTTTTGCCGAAAGCGGGTGGGGACGCCGGGTCTGATAGGAGACGTTGCGTATAGACCCGGAACACTTATGGCTTGGTGGTCGGGGCAGGTTTGACGGCAACCGGCGTCGGCACCGGGGTGTTTTGCGGCTTCGGAAGCGTGGCGGTGGGTTGTACAGCGACTGAGGCAGCGGGGGCTTTCGTCGGCACACTCGTCACGGACGGCTTATTCGGCGCGGTCGTCGCCTGCGCGGGTTTGCCCCCCGCCATGTCTTTGCTAACTAAAAACTTGTTTGGCCACGCCTGATAATGCGTCGTGAAGGCGACCTTCCGCAGCACTGCGCCGTCTTTGTCCATTACCGTGCGCGTGATCGCCACATCCTCGCCCGACTTCGCAAACTCGACCTGCTTCTTCGAGCCGGGAGGAAGCATAGGATCAACCTGATATTCGTCGTCCGGCGCACTCTTCTTGTTTGTGATCACGGGGTCGGTCAGGTCTACTTTGTAGTTCAGTTCCGGCCCGTAAATGCTCACATACAGATTCGCCGCCCCATCAATACCCGTCTTGATGAGCAGATACTTATCACTGTCGTTGCGGAATTTCAGGTCTACACCGGGCGAAAAGACTGCGGCATCGAGCCCGACCGGATACCCGCCCTGCTCGTAGTAGCGGACGAGATAGGCATGCGGGTTACGCTCCTCGATAGGCAAGCCGCTAAAGACGGCGGCGCGAAACATCGTGGTCGCCACCTGACAGACCCCGCCGCCGATGCCCGGTACCGTCTCTTCCGCAAGGATGACGTATCCGTCCTTGTAGCCGCGTGCCGCACTGATCTCCCCGATAGAATCGAGGAACGAGAAGGTCTCGCCGGGGCCGACAATCGTGTTATCGAGATACCCTGCTGCTACGGCGATATTTTTCGCCCGTGCGGAGTCCGACCCCGCGAAGTTCGACACCCCCCGCCCAACCCGTGTCGTGATACCGAGCGTGCTTACGTCATCGGGAATGCGCGGTTTTGCCACTTCTACCGGGAGGGCAATCGTGCGCGTGTCGCCCTTCCACGCGGCAAGCAACGACATTGTTTTCGCAACATCGAGCTTCTGCCCATTCTTCGAGGCCTTCCGTACAACGAGCGCATTGTCCCAACCGATTTCTGCATCGAGCGGGTCCTGCTTCACTTCTGCGGCAATCGCATCCACCCGTGACTTGAGAGGCGTCGTATCTACACTCAGGGCAAAGGCATCGCCGATGCGGAGTGTACGCAGGAGGTCATCGCGGTTGAGCACCCATTGCTTATCATTGAACGAAAGCGCGAGCGGCATCCCGACCAGCATTTCCGCCTGCATCTTGGCAGCTTCTGCCTGCGCGGTCGTCATAGTAGGCGTCGAGAACGCCACCGGCAATGTCACTGCGGTGCTTCGCAGGTTCGCAACATCGTCCAGTAGTTGCCCCTGCACTTTCTCGCGGTCTAGTTTGATGCCGTTCGTGCCGGGGGTCACGATGAGATCGCTGCCCTGCACCTTGAGTGTCGCATTGACCGGCGGTGTGCCGAGTTGTACTTGCAAGGTATCGAGATAGGTGTCCATCACACCACGGTTCACGCTGACCGTGATCGGCACATGCTGCCGCCCGCCGAGCCGCATTTCGATGATGCTCCACCACTGTGCGAGTGGCCCGCCGCCCCGCCCGACCGCGAATGCGTCGGCAACGGTCGCATTTACATCAGGGCGTACACCGAGGTCTGCTAACAACGGTGTCCATTGCTTGTTGTCGGACGTAAGCATGACGGGCTTGGTGAGCGTGGGAGCGAGCATCCCCGCGAGCGCGGCTTGCGCCTCAGTGCGGGTCATCCCGCCGAGATTCAGGTTATTGACGAAGACATTCTGGTACACCTTGTCACGCTGCGTCAGTTGTAGAGCAATCGCACCGGCGACAAGAACGAGGAACACAAATCCGGCCACACCCGCAGCGATAATCGCGCCACGACGACGCATCGAACTGTTCCACGGGGAGCGTGGCGCGTCACCCCGCGAAGGCGGCGTACCAACATCCCACGCCTGCACGCTACCGGGTACAATTTGTGTCTGCATCCACGCCGTCCCTGCCGCCGATTTTGCCCGCTGCATCATGTCTGTTACCCCTGCGGCTACGACAAATAGGGAGGTGTGTGGTATGCCCATCTATGTCCGTTCAGTCCCCTGCGAGTATAACGGATAAAGTCCACATTGTGTGACAAATCGTGTGACGAATTGCTCATCGTTATGCAATCCGATTATTGCGCTTGGCGAAGCATCCACTGCAACACGACGCGCCCCAGTTGTACGGTATCTCCTTCGGAGAGAGGCATTGTGCCTTGCAGACGCTGACCGTTAATATACGACCCGTTCATACTACCGAGGTCTTCGAGGAGCCATCGTTCCCGCTCGTACCGAAATCGTGCATGTTCGCTCGATGTATAGGCATCAGGTAACGCAATGGGGCTTGTGGTTCCCCGTCCCGCAATGTCGCCGGACTGCACCGAAAAGGTTGTTCCCGGCGGAATGCCGCTCTCCGCGCCATCCACAAGCACGAGATATGCACGCCCCGGCACCATAGCACCGTAGCCCGTCGCACCGGCGGGTTCCCGACCCGTAGCCGGCAATGGGCGCGTTGTCAACTCCCGCGACATCGTCCGAGCAACAAGGAGGATAAAGAAGTACAGCACAAAGATGAATATGATTCGTAGAACGAATAGGATGTACTCGACCGACACATCGCCCGCCTTACGTCCCGCCGGGGGGACCAGCGCGGAACTCCAGCCGCACGCTACCGAATTCGACCACATCGCCGTCATGCAGCACATGCTCACCAACGCGCCGCCCATTCACCCGCGTACCGTTGGTGCTGCCGAGGTCCACGAGCCGCAACATATTTCCCGCTGGTTCGAGGCGAGCATGGTGGCGCGAAATATCGCTGTTTTCGAGCACGACATCGTTGTCCAGCGCACGCCCGATCGCGAGATCAGCGAACCGGAGCGGGTGAGTTATCCCTGCGCCTGCAACAAAATGCGCGATGACTCCCTGCGGCAACGCACTCACGGGCGGGCGCGGCGCGGGCATCCCCGCGACAGGCGCGACCATCTGGGGGCGTTGCAGCGCGAGCGCAGTGCGTTCGTCGGGCGGCAATTGCGGGCGAGGGGCAGGCGAGGGTGCTGGACGCGGCGCAGCAACCGGGGCGGGGGTCTGCACACCGGGAGGCGCGGGGGGCGATTCAGTCGCGGTCTGCACCTGCACATCGCGCCGCCCGACTTGCGGATTTTCGGCGAGCGAGACGCGCACCGGTCCCATGAACCGGTAGCCACGCTCCCCCGCAATCTCTGCGAGCCACTGCTCGAACGACTGGCAGAGGGCAGACTCGAACTCGCGGAAGGTCGCGTAATCGTCTGGGTTGAGGTAGACGCGATAATCGTTCGGCACAATCGTGCCGTTCACCGAAACCAGCGGGCGGGCTTCCATCGCCCGCTCCAGTCGCCGCCCGATTTCTGCCGGTTGTACCTGACTACGAAACACCCGCCCCACCGACCCTTCCACCATCCGTTCCATCATATGCTCGAAACGGTCCAGCCCTGCCACGGCGCCCTCCCGCCCGATGTTCATTGTCCGTTCAGTATACTCGTTCGCGCTCTCTGCCGCCACGAGAACGCCCCTCCCGTAGGATTCGGGAGGGGAATCGTGTTTCGCACCTGCTACGAACCGAAGGCGTCTTTGAGTCTGCCGAACAATCCGCGCCCCTGCTCGTTCACATCAATACCGGACGCCTTCGCAAATTGGCGCAATGCCTGCCGTTGCTCGTCGTTCAGATCGGTTGGCGTCTCGACTCGCACCGTGACGACCTCGTCGCCGCGCCGCCCGGAACGTACATCGGGCGCACCTTTGCCGCGCACGCGGAATGCCTCGCCCGTCTGTGTGCCGGAAGGCACGGTCACGCGCTCCGTTGGGCCGTCCACAGTCGGTACCTCGATCTCGTCACCGAGAGCGAGTTGCGCGATGTTTACGGGCAGATCGAGATGAATTGTCGTGCCGTCTCGCTTGAAAACCGGATGGGCACGCACCTGCGTGACAACATAAAGATTACCGGGCGGGCCGCCACGTACGCCGCTGTCGCCCTGACTGGCGATGCGTATCTGCATCCCGTCGTCCACCCCGGCAGGGATAGAAACATTGAAACTCTTGGTGGTGCGCACGCGCCCCTCACCGTGACAGGTCGGGCAGGGATCAGAGATGAGTACACCCTCGCCGCCGCACACATCGCACGTCGTCGCGGTCATAAACTGACCGAGAATCGTGTTCTGCATCCGGCGCACTTGCCCGCTTCCACCGCACTTTGTGCAGGTTTCGGGCTGTTTGCCGTCGCGCATCCGCGAACCATTACAGGTGGTGCAGGTCTCGTGCCGCGTCACCTGCACCTCTTTCTCCGCCCCGAACACCGCCTCCGCGAAATCGAGGGTGGCACGGGCGCGAATGTCCGCGCCGCGCATCGGCGCATTGGCGGCATTTTGCCCACCGCGTTGCCCGCCGAAGAATGTATCGAAGATGTCGGTGAAGTCAAAGCCCCCCGCACCGAACGGGCTGCCCCCGCCCGCGCCCTTGACGCCTGCATGACCAAAGCGCTCGTACGCGGAGCGTTTGTCGTCGTCGCCGAGGACTTCATACGCTTCGTTGATCTCCTTGAACTGCTCTTCCGCGCTTGCTTCGTTGTTTACATCGGGGTGAAATTGCCGTGCGAGTTTGCGGTACGCTCGTTTGATTTCGTCCGCACTCGCACTACGCTCGACCTGTAATACTTCGTAGTAATCTCGCCGCGTTTGCGCCATCCCTGCTCTATCCCCTACCCTGCGATTTTTCGTATGTGTGACGCATCCCGCGTGCGTCGCATCTGGTACGCTCTAGTATACGCATGTCTGCGCCGTACGGTAACAGTAACTGTCCGGCATTCCGCACTATTCCACTGGAGGACTGCCCCCGATGATTCACGGCTCGAAAACCACTTTGCGCCCCTTCCGGAAAGACGACCTTCCCGCACTCCGCCGCTGGCACGACGACGGCGATGTGATGCAATACTGGGGCACCCGCCAGCCGCTCGTGACCGAGGGCAAATTCGAGGATGCGCTCGCTCCCGGCGGGCTGTTCACGAAGTACGAGCAAGAGGGTTTCTTTGCCATCTGCGACGAGGCGGGACGACCTATCGGGCGACTCGGTTATCACGGCTATCGGTTACCGGAACGGTCTGCGGAACTGAGCATCTTCATCGGTGAGAAGGATGCGTGGAGCAAAGGGTATGGCTCCGATGCGATCATCGCGTTTCTGGACTGGTTTTTCAACGATAGGGCGGCGCATCGCTCGTGGCTAAACGTGATGGCGACGAATGTACGGGCGCAACGGTCGTACGAGAAAGTTGGGTACGTGCGCGAAGGGACGATGCGCGAGAGCGGTTTCATGGGTGGCGCACACTACGACGAACACCTTTATAGTATCCTTCGCGACGAGTACAATGCCACGTATCATCCGGAATGGGCGCAGCGCGGCATTTGACGAAGCGGTGCGGAACGTGTACGATACTTGTTCGCGGGACAGTTCCCGCAGTTTGTGATGCGAAGCAGATGCGAAGGGGAAATACCGCGTGCTGAAGTTGCGATTGACCCGAATGGGTGCGAAGAATCAGGTGCATTACCGCGTTGTCGTGCAAGAAGCCCGCTCGAAGCGCGACGGACGGTTCGTTGAAAACGTCGGGTTTTACAACCCTCGCACCGATCCGAGCACCATCGAACTGAAGATGGATCGCGTCGAATACTGGATGAGCGTAGGCGCACAGCCGACCGAATCGGTCGCCACATTGATCCGGCAGGCGCAGGGTCTCCCGTACACACCTCCCGCGACCGAGGCATAGCCAATGGCAGCCGACCAGACCGCAGAGTCCATGGAGGACCTTGTACGGTACATCGCGGGGTCGCTGGTCTCCAGCCCTGACTTGATCGGGGTGCGCTCGAACCGCTTCGGCAACAATATCGAGGTCCGCCTCACCGTTGCCGAAGACGAAATGGGCAAAGTGATCGGGCGCGGCGGCAAGATCGCCCGCGCTATGCGTGCTGTTCTCGCCGCCGCCGCCGCCAAGCAGGGTGTGCGCGTCTCACTGGACATTGATGCGTGATGGCGGACGAAACCGACGCCATCCCCGCGCCGCCCGTCGATTCCGCTGCGATGCCCGACGACGGACCGCAGCGGCTCATTATCGGCATTATCGGTGCGCCCCACGGCACACGCGGCGAAATGCGCGTCCGCATCATCTCGGATTTCCCGGAGCGCATTCCGACGCTCAATTATGTGTACCTCGGCGATGAACCGGAGCCGCGCCGCCTGCGCTCGGTGCGTGTTGCCAATGAGCAGTCCGCGATCATCAGAGTTGGCGGGATCTCGTTACGCGACGAAGCGGAACAGTACGCGGGCTTGCCGATGTACATCAATATCCGTGACGCGAAGCCGCTCGACGAGGGCGAATATTACTGGCATCAGTTGATTGACATGACCGTCGTTACACCAGAGGGCGAAACCCTCGGCACGCTCACGAGCATCATGCAGACGGGTGCGAACGATGTCTACGTCATTACGCAGCCGGACGGCAAAGAGATGATGCTGCCCGCACTCAAAGATGTCATCCTCGACATCAACGCGACGGAAAAGCGGATGGTTGCAAAGCCGCTGGAATACCTGTAGCGCACGAACACATCTCCCGCGACAACAGAAACAAACGCCCTCGCGGATGCTAGCGCGACGGCGTTTGTTTCTGTTGTCGCGGGAGATGTGTTCGTGCGCTACAGGTATTCCAGCGGCTTTGCA
>JBBRMX010000145.1:0-9149 GCA_038230615.1 Thermomicrobiales bacterium
AAACCGGATACCTACTGGACGTTGAAACAGGGGCGTCAGTACCGCGATGAAGTCGCTTAGGTGATTACGCTCCAATCGTTCTTTTTGCAGGCGGTTCTGGACCGCGATAATGACGGTGCCGTCTGCTTCGAAGCGTACGAGTGTTGCGGGGCGAATCCAGACTTCGTACGTCGGCCCCGATAGCCGCGCCCGTAGTTCGCGCTGCGCCTGCTCCCAGAGGTGCCGGTAGTCGGTCGGCATGCCGGCTGTTACGAGTGGGAGCGGAGATTCCGGTCGCGCGGTTGCAGGTTTTACGGTGGGAGCCGTGCGAACCGACTGCGAAGGCGGGGGAAACGCAGGTGAGACATGCGGTTCTCTGCCGCCCTCTCCCTGTGGCCATCCTACCCACGGAGATTCAGTGCGTGTGTGTACCCGGGTGGACTGTACGGACACCTGTATAGGCGTACTGTCGTTCCCTCCCGCCGCATCCGTTTGGAATGTCACGTCTACCGTCCGACCGAGAACCTCGCTGGCACGGCGGCTAATAAGCCCACGATATGAAGCGAGCTTGTATGCCGTCTCCTCGTCGGGCAACCGAATGATTACCTGCTGCAACTCTACAGAGTCAACCCGTGCATCGGCAAACCAGCGGGCGAGTGCATCGGGGTGGAATACTCCTTCAAGACGCCGGATGAGTTGCGGCAACAGGTTTGCGGACTCGTCGTCTGGGATATGCGCTTGCTCCGACATGGGTATATGCTCTCCCGCTATTGGTGCGATGATTTCAGATACCACCGGTCGCGGGGATAGTGGCGGAGTATCTGTGTCCGACGGCAACGGTGGCCAGAGTGCGGGGGGTGTAATCACTGATGGCTCGATTCGCTGCGGCTTCGCCAGCGGTACGCGGTGATCGGACAGATACCCTTCGCTCATCCAGCGATCACAGATCGCCGCGACTCGTTTCGGCGCGACAAATGTACTGCCGCTGTTGACCGCTTCCCAGATTGCCGCCTGTACCCATCCCAGACCGCTCCCCGCCCCGGTTCCCTGTGTCCGGGCAACCACGTCGCAATCGCGTGCAACCTGCACAAGCAGAGACATTTCCATATCGCTCGGTGGACGTCCGTTCGCCATCGTGAGTGCCGCTTCGATATCCGCAATCGTCGCCTGTTGCTCAACGCTCGTATGGGGCTGCTCGGTGACATTCAGCGCACGCACGACCACTTCAGTCCGTTCAGTTTCGGGAGTATCCGGCAGCGGCTGTGGCATGAAGCGCGGTGTCTTTCGTTCTTGCTCGCTACCGAGCGCATTTGCTTGTCCATCGCGATCACTCATACCCCTGTCGTCCGTCACTGTGTCGTCGCGGTCCCATGCTACTACGGCAGAGTCGCCCCATCGGTTCGACTCGTGTGTCTGCTCGGTGTAGTCTCCTCCCATCCCTCGTTCCGCGAATGCGGCGAAAATGTCTGACACTGATTCGCGCGTGCTTGTACTTGTTGTACTTGTGGTTTCTTCTTTAGTCTCTTGTATATGGTTATATGTCCTGTCATCCGGGGAGACGAAGGTTTGGGAGGCATATTCGACGCTCATCGTACCTTCGTCGCTTATCGAATAAACCTCTGCGGCGTCGGATAGGACGGACATTGGTTCGGCATGGTGATCGGTGTCGTCAACAGGAACAACGTACGTTCTCTCGTCATTATCTGTACGAGATGCCGCACCAATGTCTGTATTTGGTTGATCTCTGTCTAACTGGTCGCCCTTCTGTGGTAATGCATCGTCATGTGGTGTGGTTTCGATGTCGTCTATTGCGTCAGAGGTTGTGAGCGATACTAATGCGGTAATCGTACGGTTGCCTCGCCGGTCGTGTGCAGCACGTGCTGCGAGTTCTGCCCAGAGAGGCATCCCGCGCAACTCCGGCAACAGGTAATGCCAGATACTTGTGCGATCAATCGGGGTAAACTGTGGGTTGAAAATATGCTTGATGTGTCGGTACACATTGCGGTCGCGTTGTGCAAGTTCGAGTACCCGCACGATGGCAGGAAGATTGAGGACGAGACCATCACGCGGGTCTTTCACGCGGTAAAAGTTGTGCGGTACACGCCAACGGCGGTTGCGCACATCTTGCCGGAGAACCATCTCCTTATGAATTTCGATCAAATCGAGGGCAACCAGAATCTTGTTGAGGGTGATTAACTCTTCCCTGCCCTCACCGTAGAAACGTCCTTCCGCTTCCTGTGTGGGGAATGCGAAACCTTGATGGGGGGAGCCTTCACGGCGGTCGGTCCAGACGGTATACGAATTAAGCAGTCCCACGCCCTTCAGCCCGAGGAGCGGGGCGTACTGCGTGATCAGCGTATTCCAGTGCCAGTACCATCCGCGGTGCCGCGTGTCTTGCCCGCTCGCGTCGCCGGATACCACAGCTGCCGTTTCGCTCGGTGGCGCGGTACCCTTGACCCCTCCCATCTGGTGGAAGGCTGCACGTTCAGCCGGCACACGTGGCGGCGGCGGATCGGGGCTTGTGTGTGCGGATTCCTGTGTCTCATCGTCGTCATGTGCCGTGGTCAGACCGTTTGCCGGTACACTGCCCGGTCTGATCAGCGGTTTTGGCGGCTCACGTTCTGTCATGGGTTTCCCCCTCGCGGTGTCTGCAAACAAATGGGCAGACCAGTTGATGTATTTGTGTGAGGGCGCGACATGTGGCGATATGGTTTATGCGACATAACGGGCCGCCGTTTCGTTGCGCGATGCATCCACGATTGCTGCGCTGACGCGGCGCACGCCAGCGAACTGCGCCTCGATAAACGACGCCCGCGCAATCGCGACGATAGCGGCAGGGATGCCGCACGTTGTTCGATAGATTGCATCGCACGCATCCTGAGTTACACATGATTCCCAATCCGAGATGCCCGCCCAAGCGATGCGGTGCGCGATGAACGCACAGGTTTCGACTGGGCTGAGCGGATTGAGGAGATGCGTGATACGCATCTGTTGCGCGAGCTGCGGTCTCCGCGCGATCTTATCCCGGAGCACCACACGACCAAAAAGCACGATGTGCAAGTTCCCAGAGATTTGTGCATCCATCGCAAGCGTACGTACGAGGTCAATCTGTGCACTGGTGAGCATATGCGCGTCGTCTATACAGAGCACCACACGCTGTTGGCGCATCGTCGCAACATCGAGAAACTTCTGAAACTCTGCCCGACACGCGACTCCGCTCCGGCCATCGGTGTTCTTCCCAAATTGGGAGAGGATCGCGCGCAGAAACTGTAGGTCGGGCAGACATATCTCTGTGTGCGTCACCGTCGCGGCGCAGATGCCCGCTGTATGTCCAAGCGCATCGCGGAGTTCATGGAGCAGTGTTGTCTTGCCGTATCCGGTCTCGCCGAGGAGCAGCGAGATGCCCGACCAGCAATGGAGTGCATCAACCAAACGTGCAATCCCGTTTGCGTGACCACCAGCGGGATAATAGATGTGCTCCGACATGTACGGCGGGAAAGGATCTCGCACCATCCCCCAATAGGTCAAAGCGTTCATGTATCTCCTCCCCTTCTTCATCTCTAACGACCGAGGCGTGCCTTGATATCAGCAATGCCGATACCAAATATGCGCCACTCGATGATGTCCTGAAGCAGGCGCAATTCAGCCGCCGAAAAGAGCAGATAGCCGCTTTCGGTGCGTGATGTGGGGCGAATCAGCCCTGTACGGATATAGAAGTCCACCGCAGTACGTGAGAGCCCTGTTCGGGCGCGAAGATCGGAGGTCATATACAGCTGGATCTCTGATAGAGACCGATTATCGTCCGCTATTTCCGTGAAACGTTCATTCATCTCAGTCTCCCGCATCTTCTGTGAAACATAACCATGAACAGATTGTATGCCACTGTGTCACAGAATGATAGGTACATTGCACTTGCCTCCGCTATGCAAGTGCAGAGTGCGCCTAGTAGTAGTCTACGATGTGATGGTACAAAAGACAACTTTGTGCTCTGGATGGGGTAGCGGGCGTGATCTGCGAACTTTATGTACGTCGTGTTTCACGCCCGTCTTGGTCATGGTGGCTGGTGTATTCGCAAGTCGCACGCGATGCCGCCCCGAGTTATGTGAGAAAGGCAGTGTCCCCTATGCACAGCGGTATACCAATAGAGTGAGTGGTGCTCATTCAATACGCGAGGGAGTGTGCCAATGTTGTTCGCGATCTTCCCCTGCGATGAGGTATCTCGACGTGTTCACATTACGGGTACGCGAAGGCATCAACGGTTATGCCATTGGCATCGCGTAACGTGAGGGTCTCCGGTCCTATGTCATCAAAGACACCGGTGCTCTGGTTCCAGTATCGTTCGCTGTCAGTGTTTATGCCTCGCCCTGTTGAGAGCGTGACGCTGCCATCCTGCGGAAGGACGTATCGGTCAAATGTGTAGGTATGGCCTCGGGTGTCTCCCAGTGTCCACCCGCTCATGTTTACGGCTTGGTCAGTGCCGTTCAGGATGACGACACGTTCCCCGTTCGCATCGCCAGTTGTGGCATCGCCGTCTGGAAAGACTTCTGCAATGATGGCGGTCAATGTTGGCGTTGCGCTTTTCGTCACGGGCGGTGTGGCGGTCGGTGGAGATGCGCTGCTCCGGAGCGATGGAGGCGGTGCGCCCTGATCCGATGACAGTGACTCCCGCCATAGCCGGTAGTGGCTGCCAGTATTCCCTGCCTCAACTTGAAAGCCTGCCCGATTGCCTGGAGTGTATGTGAGGACCCGCCGCTCAAAGAGTTGGACCAACACCAAGCGCGGCTGCCCGTTCACCCGTGCGATGGTCCAGTACGCTTCAGTAATCGGCAAGCCGGTCGCGTAGAACGGAGTCGCTGTCTTACCAGTGGCGTCGGTTCCCTGCTGCTCAATCATAAATTTCCAAAATACATCCGCAATAGTATGTCGCGTTTCGCCCACGTAGTATTTTGCGGTCGCCTTGCCAGCAGGTGTAGTATCGGTTCCGCTCTCTCCTGTTCGCGTGACCGTTGCCGTGATCGGTTGACCAACTGCGAGTGGCGAGCGGGCGAGCAACGGCGCGAATGTGGCATAGGTTGGGACAAGCGGATCATCGGGGTCTCCCGCGACGCCTATTGCTGCCGGCGTGCGGCGATCAAATGCGGTGTCTCCTACCTGTACTGCCCCCGTCACCATCTCGGACACGAGTAGTCCATTCGATACGTAATAGAAAGCCGATGCGTCACCCTGCGGATTCGTCAGTTCCATCCTGCTCTTATCGAAGTACTGGACAAGACGTTGACCGCTCGGAGACTCTTTATATGGCTCGAGCACTGGACCACTCCGCGGTTCCGGCCCCCAGAGATATGTTCGCACCGCGTCCCCCGCCTGTACGGCCGCATCCGCGCGTCGCCATGTTTGCTCGAATGCCGGATGTGCGAACGCTTCTCCAGCATGCGCTGTTTGTTCGACCGGGTAGATGGGGAACGCAAGTGCAAGCCCCACACATAAGATTGTTACAGCACGCAGTAGATCTCGTGACCACATCATCGGCGGCACTCTCATTCTTTGGAACGCGTGTCCGTACACTCCGTGTCTGTATCATACTCTATTTGCGGTGAATATGGTCTTCGGTGATTGAGCGACCGTTTTTAACCGACGGCGACGGACACGAGTAACATCTGCGTGGTGCTGTTTCCCTCGCTTCGCTCGTCTCGTGTTGCTGACATTGTATCTTGGTAGGGGGCGAAGACCGCACTCCATATAATCCACAGCTGCGGTGCTGTGGGCATTATGTCGAACGGTGAGTTCGGGCGATGTGTAATGCTGCCGTACCATCTGCGCTTATGGTGACAGGCGTTTGCTTCGTATCCGCTGTATCCCACGGAGAGCGGCACTGATGACACCATAGACCGTTAACGCACACGCGGACATCAGCAAGAAAACCGGAAGATACCTGCGGAGAAAATTATCGAAGACCACGACAAACGTAAACAAAATAATGACGAACGTTGCCATCGTCAGACCGGCAAAACGCCGCCACGACATCCGGTCAGGGTCGTTATTGTTCATAGGGGAATGACGTACGCAAGCAACGCAACAAGCACCCACATAATCGTAATCACGAGTGCCACCGCAAGCCACGCGATGAGAATCGCAAGCACGATAGCCAAGAGTATCTGCGCGACGCCAAGCAGCCCCACACCGACTGCGATATCCTTGGCGGTCCGGTTCAGCAAAACGCTTTTTATGTTGCCCAGTTGCTCTTTCATACCGGAGATCATAGCACATCCTGTACCACGTGTGTCGTCACATTGACGCGGTTTTCTCTTGCTCGTACACTGAGGACATCCGCATGTGGTGAAGAAGTTTCGACAACATCGGCGCGACGTGAGGTAGCGGTTGGCGGACTGACGAATGCGGGAGGGATGCGATGAGTGACGACAGACGCAATGAACGCCGAGACATGGGCGATCCTCCGCGTGAGTACCGGCGTCCGGGACCTCCGGAGCAGAACCCGCTACTGTCTCGCGGATCAGCACCCCCGCCGATACCACCGGGTGGTATTCCTTCCGGCGCAAATATGCCGCGTGTCGGGCACCCACCACTCTACCGCGCTCATGCACCCGGCGTATCCGGCGAACAATCACCTCCTGTCCCTACTGCGCCGCCGCCGGGGCAACGTATGTATCCTCCTGTTCCACCGCAAGGCGGATACCCTCCTTTCTCGGACCCGATGCAGTATGGCTCGCCGCAGGCAATGCGGGGCAACGAGCATTTCCCGCCCGCCCCAGTTGCAGGATATGAGCAGCCGCGTGTGCCGCCTCGACTTGCGTTCGATATTGATGAATTGGTGGGCAGCCTCCGCCTCGGCGATTTTCTCGCGATGGGCGGTGCGGTGCTGTTCTTTATCGCAAAATTCCTCCCCTTCCTTCTCCTGAAAGTTGGGACGGCTCTTGGAAGCCAGTCTGCCGTTTATAACGGTTGGGAGGCGTCGCGTGATGTCTTTGATGCGCTGGAAATCATGCTCGTGGTCGGTACGATTGTGCTACCGTTGATTGTCGCCCTCAATGTTGTTCCTCAACTCCGTACAGCTCGCGGTTGGGTCATGATTGCATGTGGCGTGCTCCTCGGCATTCTGACGCTCGGCTCGTTCCTTGATGCACGTCGTGGTGTGCCGCTCGGATTGAATGTGGTCTTCACGCCGCACGTAGGCTTTTACCTCGCGCTCGTTTTCGCTGTAGTCGTCCTCGCAGGTGGTGCCCTCAAGACTGGCATCATTCCGGGCGATAATGTGATCTCGCTCGGTGGCGATGCCCGTGCCCTGAGTGCCGGCCCGCGCGGGCCGCAACCGTTTTCAAGCCAGTATTACGGCGCGGCTCAGCCCCCCCCTGAGAATGGTGGGGCACACGATCCCACACGGTCCGATACCGGCATGATGCCTGCCTATCCTCCCTCACCTATTCAAGCCCGTCGCGCTGATCCTCCGTTGCCCGGACAATTCCCCCCCCGACCGCTCTCAGATAGCACGGCAGGTTCACCTCCTATGCGCCGTCCGTCCGCTCCGCCGTATCCTCCTGCGGACGGACGAGCGCAGCCCCCACCTCTCCCGCAGCCACCCTCTCCCCCTTCTGGTACGCGTCCGCCGCAGCGCGATGTGAATAATCCGCCGAGCAACCGCCCACGTCGTGACCCGCCACCTCGCCTGTAATACGGTTGGCGCAAGTCCGTGCCTACCAGTTATCCCGCACACTATCGGTCGCAACAGGTAACATCTGTTGCGACCGATAGTGTGTACATGGTTTTTAGGCGGCTATTCACGGCATTCACAACTTTCCCTTTCTGCTGAAGTGGCTTTCTCGCAGCGTGTCACAACTACTGATGTGTGGCAGCGCAACGGCGCACGGCGCATGCTTGTTCGGTCTCGTCACATCGTTCTGACCGAAACCTCGTGCTGCATTCGATATGATGACACTGACGACTGTGCACTATTTTGCGGCATCGTTTGTTTTTGGTGCAATCACTTGTCGTATGTACTATGACATGTAGACGATATGCTACACTCGTCCACAGTGACGCGGCGCAGTGGCGTGTATGGTTGTACGATGTGAACGTCCACCCGGGTGGACATCGTCCTGTTGGCTTGACGAGGAGTATCGTGGTCGTGAAAGACCGCCAACCGGATGCTACCGAAACACCATCGCCTCCACAATCACCTGTAGGCAGGTTGGCACGGTTGCGTGCATATCGTACCGAGAATGCCGGAGATGTTCCCGATGAACCCACCTTGATCTGGCGAGCGCGAGACGGAGACCGTGATGCATTCGCCGCATTGTACTCCCGGCACCGTGCGACTATCGCACGATATGTGGGGGCGCGGGTGAGCAATCCCGCCGAAGCCGAGGATATTACCGAGGCGATTTTCGAAAGCGCATGGCGTGCGATGCGTCGCTATCACGAACAGGGCGTTCCGTTTCTTGCATGGCTGTATCGCCTCGCGCATAATCGGGTTATAGATCATTACCGGGCGCAACGCCCAACCCTCTCGCTGATTCCCGAAGTCCATGAAACGATTGCAGCACCGGATGCGTTGCTTGATCTCTATATTGATGCGAACGACATCAGTAAAGCCATGATTGCTCTCACTGGCGACCAACGGCAAGTAGTCATATTGCGTTTCGTTCACGGCATGAGCGGTCGTGAGGTCGCACAGGTGATGGGTAAGCGGGAAGATGCGGTGCGAGCGCTACAATTTCGTGCCCTTGCCACACTACGAAAGGTGCTCGCAGGCCAAGAGCCATGAGCGTGTCCATGCAATACGAGGCGATATGTTGCGAATGCGATCTGCTTACAAAAACAGGAGTCAAAACAATGAATGATGAGCATCCGACCGCCGCGCCCGAAACCGCTGCCTATGATGAACCAATCTCCGATGCTCTCACCCGCCAAGCACTGGAACATGTCTGGGTCCACACGCGCAACTGGGTGGATCTCGCGGAGCAGCAAGGAATGCGTGTCTTCGATCACGGCATCGGCGAATTTCTCTACGATGTATACGGGAACGAATACATCGATGGCCTTGCCGGTCTCTGGGTCGTCAATGCGGGGCATGGTCGTAAAGAGATCGCCGATGCGATGGCGACACAAGCAGCGAAACTCGCATATGTCTCCTCGTTCTCCTTCACGAATGTCCC
>JBBRMX010000146.1:0-9095 GCA_038230615.1 Thermomicrobiales bacterium
AGGGTGCGACATCCAGCCCGATTTCTTCGCGTGCCTCGGGCACGGCGGTCTCTTCGGGTGAGTCGTCCGGCTCCGAGGCGCCGCGGGGCCAGTCCCACCGACGTTCGCCGTATCGCTGATGAACGAGCAGCAATCGCCCCTCGGCATCGCGCAGCGCGACCCCTGCCGCCATCGCATACCGTGCCATCACCGCGCCGCCAGCAATGCCGCCACCGCCTTCGGGGTCGGGATGGCAGCGGGGCCATATCCGGTCAGGCTGAGGGCAGCCGTCGCGCATGCTATCCGTGCCGCCGTGCACGGATCATCACCCCGCGCCATGCGGACGAACCATGCGGCGGCGAAGACATCGCCTGCACCCGTTTCGTCCGCCACTGGAACGGGCAGTGTGGCGACATAGTCCGTGCCGGTGCTGCGGATGATCTCGACGCCGCCCGCGCCCTGTGTGACCGCGCCGACGCCGTGTGCTGCGACGCGTTGCACGGCATCTATCGCAACAGTGCGTTCTTCTTCGGAGATCACGAGTGCGCCGAGGCAGTCGAGCAGCGCGGCGGGGAGGCGAAGCGGTACATGGCGCACGCGGGCGGGCAGTGCGCCCCATCGCCGCAACCAGCCTTGTGGCGTCGCGGCGGCAAGCGATGCCCCGCCGAGGGCAGCCGCCCACGCATCCGGTGGCAGTTCGTCCGCGATGGGGCCGAGATGCAGCACGGCGGGAGTGCGCCACGCTGTCGGGAGCGCATCGGGCAAGATCGCCCCCGCCCAGCCGTGCAGTGTCTGGACGCGCCCCTGCGGTGTCGAGACATTCTCGAATGTGGTCGTCGTCGAGGCGGCAATGATGTGGAGATCGAACAAATCACGATACGGGGCGAGGGCGGGGCGGAGGGCTGCGGGGTCGCCCGCCGTCAGCACACCGACGCGCATCCCCATCCGCGCCGCTGTGATCGCGCTGTACAACGCGGTGCCGCCAGGGAGCAACGACCCGTCCGGCTGCACATCGAGGGCGCAATGCCCCACGACGACATATTCCCGTTCAGTCACGGAAAAACCCCCAGCGGTATGCACGCGACGCGCAATGAGGGTCAATCGCGCCCCTGCATTGCCCGTTGCCCGTCACGCATTACTCGCTACCCATGTTCGCTATCGGGGGTAGATGACGATCTTGCGCCCGTCGCCGTCGCCCTGACTTTCGGTGTAGACATCGGGGTGTTCTTTGAGCGCGAGATGAATGACGCGCCGCTCGTTGGGTGGCATTGCTTCCAGCGGCAGCGGGCGACCACTCTGCGCGACGCGCTCTGCCATCCGTTCCGCAAGCCCGACAAGGGTTTCCTCACGCCGCCGCTTGTACCCGCCCACATCCACGACGACGCGATTGAAGCCGCCGACGCGCCGGTTCACGAGCAGCGTCACGATGTACTGGAACTGCGCGAGCATATCGCCCCGCCGCCCGATCAGCACGCCGAGATCGCCCCCGATGATGTCCACGCCGACGGTCGGCGGCTCGTCCGGTTCCTGCCGCAGAGGTGGATCAATGGGCTGCACCGCTGCCTGCAGACCCATCAGGTCTACGAGGTCTTCGGTGATTTCCTGCGCAACCGCGAGCAGTGCGGCATTGTCTACGGTGTTGCCGATACTGTCGTCTTCATCTTCGTCGTCATACCGGGGGGCGACGGGAGCGACAGCGGCAACAGGGGTAGCGGCAGGCATGGCGGGAACCGGACGCGGGGCGGCGGCGGTTTGTCCCGGCGCGAGTGGGCGCACCCGCACCAGTGCCTCCTCGACATCGTGGATCGTCGGGTCTTCGAGGACTTCGATCTCGACCTGATCCATCGTACGCCCCAGTTGCTGCAAGGCGAGGCGTACTGCCTCCTCGACCGAACTGGCGGCGATCTCGACGGCGCGTTGCTCGTTTGCGCCGCCCGTGTTGCCGAGCGAACGCCCGCGCCGGTTGACTGGTTGCCGTGGCTGCATCCTGCTACTCTCCCCCTTCAGATTATGCGTCGCCGCCCGATGATGATTCTCCCCCGGCGGAACGGCGGACGGTGTTTGCACTCTTGCGGGGCACGGGCGGCGCAGTTTTTGTCTCGGAGACCCCGACCGCCTTCGCAGACGAGCCGACGCCCGACCCCTTCGCCTTACCGGGCGCACCCGCCGTGCCGACGCCCTGTGTTTTGGTGCGTTGTGGCGGCGTGCTGGTGGCGGTACTACTGATGGACATGGTGCTGCCCTTGCGCGGGCGTCCGTCGGGGCCGAGCGGCTGGCGTGCTTTCGTTGCGACCGACTCTGCGGTCGTTTCGACGGTCTCTTGCCCGTCGCGCTTTGCTTGCTCTGCCGCGAGACCCTGCTGCATGTATCGCTGGAAGCGTCCCGGCGGTTTGGCATTCGTGACGGGTTTCAGTTCGCGCACTTTTTCTTCCTTGACCGGCAAGAAGGGGAAGATGTCCGACCACGCGCCCCAGCCGGTGATGAAATACTGCTGCACGGCGGAGAACACCGCCTGTACCGCCCAGTACATCACCATCGCCGCGATGAACTGCCAGCCGAAAAAGAGCACCAACGAGGTAGATGCGGTGATGAGCAGGCTCTGCGTGCGCGTCTGCTGATCTTGCTGCATCCGCTTGGCGCGGTTCGGCTGCGACATGCGTGTTTGGATGATCTGAAAGATGAATGCGAGGAAGACGAGAATACGCAGCGGGTCCACTGTACTTCCGTTTGGGAGCACCGTGCCGATGTTTTTTGTCAGGTCCGCCACCCAGAGGAACTGCACGCCGACTGCATCGTTCGTCGCTACATCGCGCATCGCGTTGTAGACGATCAAGAAAACAGGCAACTGAATCAGCACCGGCAAACAGCCCGAGAGCGGGTTGACGCCATACTGATTGTACAATTTCATCTGTTCTTCTGCGAAACGGGCGCGGTCGTCTTTGTATTTCTTCTGGAGTTCTTTCATCATCGGGGCAATGTCCTGCATTGCCTTGGATGAACGGATAGATTTGAATGTCAGCGGGGCAAGCAGCGATTTGATGGCGATAGTGAACAGGATGATCGCCACGCCGAGATTGCCGCCGGTATGGTCGCGCAGAAACCGGATGATATTTGCGACCGCATCAATTATGGGGAAGAACACGTCGAATGGGTTGGCAGCAAAGAGCAGCACCGTCGTTAACCCTCCTGTCGCGCACGGTCGGGCAGGACGTCCGATCGCGTGCGGGCGATGGTATGGTCAGCAGAGTCCAGATCGGGGACGGGATCATACCCGGAGCCGCCCCACGGGTTGCAGCGTGCGACGCGCCACGCCGCGAGTGCGCCGCCGCGTGCCACGCCATACCGTTCGATTGCCTCGTACCCATACTCGGAGCACGACGGCACGAACCGGCACGCGGGCGGCAAGAGCGGCGAAAGGGTATGCTGATACCCGCGAATTGCCCACAGCACCGGGCGTTTCATCCTGCGATTCCCCCAACGAGCGGCGCGGGAGGCACGATAGATGGGAGCAGTTTTGCCCGCACAAACAGCCCGCGCACCGCGTCGCATACCTCCGAGTAGGCGCGACCAACGATGGGCGGGCGGGCGATAAAAACGATGTCGTAGTGCGTCACGATGGGTCCCACTTCCTTCGGTGTCGTGCGGACCGCCTCCCGCAGGAGACGCTTCACGCGATTGCGTATCACCGCGCCGCCGATCCGCTTCGAGACGGAGAACCCGTAGCGATTGTGCGGGAGGCTATTAGGTAGTACGCAAAGGACGGCGTACGGATGCGTCCACGACTTGCCTTTGCCACGGACGCGCCGAAAATCGGCATTGAACGTGAGGCGGAAGGCCCGTTCCATCGTTGTGCGGCTTTACTTCGCGCGGGTGACTTTATATGACCGCTTGCCGATCACGCTGTCACCGACCGCAAGGCGATGCCGCCCCTTGGCGCGGCGTGCCGCGAGAACCTGCCGCCCGTCTTTCGTCGCCATCCGCTGGCGGAACCCGTGAACGCGCAGGCGCGGGATGCGCTTCGGCTGCCATGTACGCTTAACCACTGGACCATCCCCCCGTATCTGTATGCGCCGCGATGACGACAGCGCAGGAACCGCAAAAACAACCCGCCACTGTGGGGCGGGCTGTGACAGTATAGGCGCGGCATGGGTATGCGTCAAGCAGATACGGCGTCCATTGACCACCGTATCTTCGCGTGCTATGGTGAACCATCGTCAAATGAACCTCCTCGCTGATGGTCTCCGGCATCAAGACCCGGTTCGCGTCGTACCCCGCTCGTCGGCGTGCGACGCGACTGCAGAATGTGCCGGGATGACGATGCGAACGGTTCTGTTGCGATGGCATGGCGCGTTGGGATGCGATGTGAAATGGGGGCAGAGGAATGGGACAGACACAACGGGTGGTCCGGCAGGTTTCGATGACAGCAGTCGCAATGCTTGTGGTAGGGATGCTTGCCGCGTGTGGGGCGAGCGGCGGCAACGGTAACGGTAGTGGTGGCGGCACCGGCCCGTTCGCAGCGGCGAAAGGCTGCAAGCATGTCGGCTTCCTCCTGCCGGACAGTTCGACGGGTTCGCGGTTTGTGACGCAAGATCAGCCGCTGACCGAAGCGGCGATCAAGAAGTATCTCCCCGGTGTGACGATTGACTCGCTCAATGCGCAGAACAGCAACGATACCCAACTCACGCAGGCAACCACCGAACTGACGAAGCAGGCGTGTATCCTCGTGGTTGTCGCAGTAGACAGCACCTCCGCCGCCGCCATCGTCCAAAAGGCGAAAGCAAGCAAGGTGCCGGTGATCGCGTATGACCGCCTGATTCAGGACAATGACCTCGCGTATTACGCCTCCTTCGACAATGTCGCGGTGGGCCGCGCACAGGGGCAGTACATCAAGGATCATCACAAGGCAGGCGACAATGTCTCGATGATTAACGGCTCCATGACGGACAACAACGCGCTGTTGTTCGCGCAGGGCGCACACGAAATCCTCGACCCGCTCTTCACGAGCGGCGAACTGAAGAAGGTCTACGAGCAGTACACCCCGATGTGGTCGCCGGAGACTGCCCAGACCGAGATGGCAGCCGCTCTCACGCAGACCAACAACAATATCCAGATCGCCTATGTAGCGAACGACGCGATGGCGAACACATCTATCGCCGCCCTGAAGAACCAGAAACTGAACGGTAAAGTTGTCGTCACCGGGCAGGACGCCGAGACGGTCGGCATTCACAATGTCCTCGCAGGCGACCAAGCGATGACGGTGTACAAGCCGATCAAGAATCTCGCGGATTCGGTCGGGCAGCTCGTCGGTGCGCTCTCCAATGGCACTGACCCGCTCACCATCGCCAAGCAGAAGACCACGACCGCAAACAAGGCGGAGATCCCCTCCGTGCTGCTCCCCGTCGTGAGCGCGACGAAGGAAAATGTGAAGGATACCGTCTTCGCGGATAACTATGTGAAGAAGGAAGATGTCTGCAAGGACATTCCCGCAGGCACCGCAGGCGTCTGTTAGCGAACGACCCCATCGTCGGTAGTCGGCGGCTGAGGGCGGAAAGCGGGATGCGCCCGGTGGCGTGTCCCGCGCTCCTGCTCTTTCGCCCGCCGGCTATTCGCTTTTTTCACAGGGAGGCAGCATGGTAACGGAGGCACAACCGCAGTGGGTGGCGTCGCCCGAACGCGGGGAAGCGCGATTGCGTCTCAGCGGCGTGAACAAGACGTACGGCGCGGTCCGCGCCCTGACCGATGTCAGTTTCGAGGTGTACGCGGGCGAGGTAGTGGGGCTGGTCGGGGACAACGGCGCGGGGAAATCCACGCTCATCAAGACCATCGCGGGGGTACAACCCGCCGATACCGGGAACATCTTTCTGGACGGGCAACCTGTCACCATCGCCTCGCCGCAAGACGCGACCCGCCTCGGCATCGAGACGGTCTATCAAGATTTGGCACTCTGCGACAACCTCGATGTGGTGAGTAATCTCTATCTGGGGCGCGAACAGACCCGCACATTGATCCCCGGCGTGGTCGAGCCGCTGGACGAAATCGGGATGGAAGCCCGCACCGCGCAGATTCTCACGCAGCTCGATGTGAAAATACCCAGTGTGCGCGTGCCAGTGGCATCGCTTTCCGGCGGGCAGCGGCAATCTATCGCGGTGGCGAAAACCGTGCTCCGCAACCCGAAAGTGGTGCTGCTCGATGAGCCGACTGCCGCGCTCGGTGTGGCGCAGACGCGGCAAGTGCTCAGTCTGATCCGCCGGTTGCGTGATCAGGGGCTGGCAGTGGTGGTAATTTCGCACAACCTTGCGGATGTGTTCGAGGTGGCGGACCGCGTGATCGTGCTGCGGCTCGGACGGCGCATCGGCACATACGAGATCGCCAACTCTACATCGGCGCAGATCGTCGCGGCGATTACCGGCGCGGAATTCGGGGAGACGGCTGCACGGGCGCGTATCGCGGCGGGGGTCGAAGAATGAGCACTAAAGTCACGGTCCCACCGTCGCAAGCTGCCGGTCTGCCGCCCGCACCGCCGCGCATCACGCTGCTGCGGGAGCGGTTCCGCACCGATCTCGGTCAATTGCCCGTGATCGCCACGCTCATCGTGGTGGCGGTCTTTTTCGAGATCACTACGGGCGGGGCATTTTTGCAGTCCCGCAACCTCACCGAACTGATCGGCGAGATTATCACCGTCGGCACGCTGGCACTGGGCGCATCGCTCATCCTCATCATCCGCGAAATTGACCTCTCGCTTGGCGCGGTCAGCAGCCTCGGTGCCGCTTCGATGATTGTGCTTTCGACCCGGTACGAGATGCCCACGCCGGTGGTAGTGCTTGCTGCTTTGCTCACGGGGGCATTGGTCGGCAGCATCAGCGGCTTTTTCGTTGCGGTGGTGCGTATCCCCGCATTCATCGTCACGCTCGCTGCCTCCATCGGGTATCAGGGGTTGCTGCTGCATATCCTGCTCCCGCAATCCACGATCCCCCTGCGTGACCCGACATTGCGCGATCTTGCGACCTCGTATCTCCCGGACTGGCTCGGTGTCGGGTTGCCCATCGCGGGGCTGGTCATCTTCGCGCTCAGTCTGGTGCGAGAACAGGCGGCGCGGCGGGCGCAGGGATTGCCGATCACGAGCAGCCGCAGCCTCGCTATTCAGATCGGCGTGACCGCACTTGTGGTGCTTGGTGTCGTCGCGCTGTTTGAGTCGTACCGGGGCGTTCCGCTCACTGCGACGATCCTGTTCGCGCTGATTGCGATCTTCTGGCTCATCCTGCGGCGCACGAAATTTGGTCGGCACGTCTACGCGATCGGCGGCAACGACGAGGCGGCGCGGCGGGCAGGCATCAATGTGACGGGTATTCGCATTATGATCTTCGCGCTTGCTTCGACGCTCGCGGCGGTCGGTGGCATCTTGCAGTCATCGCGTGCGCTCTCGGTCGCGTCTGCAGTAGACCCGACGCTGATCCTCAATGCGCTCGCCGCGCCGATCATCGGCGGTGTGAGCCTGTTCGGTGGGCGCGGTTCGGTCTGGAGCGTCGTCATCGGCGCGTTGATCGTCGGGAGCCTCATCAACGGTCTCGCTCTCTCCGGACAAGGCACCGATGTCGCGCAGATGGTCGAGGGGGCGGTGCTGCTCGTCGCCGTACTTGCCGATTCGCTCATCCGTCGCCGCAACGCGACCGGAGTGCGCTAATCGGGGTGCAGTGAAAAGCAGACCGCAAAGGGGGCGCGATGCATCAAGCATCGCGCCCCCTTCTTGCTTGCTTGTTTCCATTAGTCCAGCGCGGAAGGGATCACAGGCGCGGTGGCAACGGGGCGATTTCGTTTACCGTGCAGTGTCTCCGGCGCGAAAAGGGCAAATGGCACGGCGACGAGAACGAACAGGACTGCTGTAAAGAGCAGGGCGGCACTCGCCCCCGCACGGTCGGCAATGATACCGAGCAAGAACGGTCCGACGACATACCCCGCATCCGCCAGTGTGAGATAAATGCCCATCGTGACGCCGTTCGCGCCGCGTGGTGCCATGTCCGCCGCGTACGTTGCGGGGGCAGCCCCGCCGATGCCGCCGCCAAATCCCCAGAGAATGGTGCCGAGGAAGAAGACGGGCGCGTGGAAGGCGAAGGCAAAGACTGCGAACGCCGCCCCGCTGAGCAACGCGCCGGGGAGAATTGCCCCTTTGCGTCCCCATTGCCCCATCAAAACGGTCGAGATGGGAATGGTGAAGAAGTTCATCAGTGAGGCGACGCTGATCGCCAGACCGACGACGGATGCACTCAGCCCGATACGATCTTTGCCGATGATCGGTACCACATTGAACAATGCCCCGGTGCGGGCGAAGAACGACACAAATGTGACCGCGCCGATCAGCAGAAAGCCCCGCGTCCGCAGCAGCACCGCGAGGGTTTCACCCATGCGGGGAGGCGGGGGAGCGTCGGCAGCACGTACGCGATTGCCCCGCGTCTCCGGGATGCGGGTGAGGGCAATAACCGATGCCGCGAGACTGAGGAAAGCGAAGGCGAAGAAGGGGGCGCGAGTGCCGAGCGTGTCCGCGATCACACCGCCGACCGCCGGGCCGATGCCGACCGCGCAGAGGAACGCGCCCTGATACGTATTCATGATCTTCGCCCGCGTCTGCGGCGTCGTGATGTCCGCGAGCAGCACTTGCGCCCCGGTGAGTACCGTCGCCGCACCGATCCCCGCGATGAACCGGAAAAGGATGAGTTGCCAGAACTCTCCCGCCACGCCGCACAGGAGGCTGCCGACGGCGGTGATGATTTCGCCCGTGACGATCACGGTGCGCCGTCCCCACCGCTCGGCAAGCCCGCCCATCGGGAGATCGAACAAGAGCCGCCCCAACCCGTAGACCGAGATTACCAACCCCGCCAATGCCTGCGAGACGCCGAAACTGCGGGCGAAGGCAGGCACCACCGGCACGATAATCCCGAAACCGAGTTGGTTCGTGCAGACGACCACAATCAGCCACGCCAGCGCGATGTATGTCGCGTCGAGAGAGCGTAAGGAAAATCGCCGCGTCGCCATCACCGCACCCCGTTCGTGTTTGTCCCGTTCGTTACCTGTTGCCTGTTGGCGACAGTATGTGCCATTTCGCGGTGATTGTCCCGCAGAAG
>JBBRMX010000147.1:0-8954 GCA_038230615.1 Thermomicrobiales bacterium
CCTGCCGTACGCGCACATCCGCGAGGCGTGGGTCTTGCAAGTTCACCGACACGTAGTTCGTTACCTGCGAGGGTCCGGAAAGTACCGTGATTCCGGCTTCTTTCTTTGCGCTGTCCGCCTCGTCCGCCGTGAGGTACGTGAACTGGATTTCGCCCTTACGCAAGGCGATGAGCGCACTCCCCGGTTCCTTGTAGTAGCGATCAATCAACTTGTCGAGCTTCGGACGCCCGCGCCAGTAAGCGTCGTTCGCCACGAGTTCGAGGTACTGATCGGGAACGTACTTGCTCCACTTGAAGGGACCGGTGCCGACGGGATTCATGCTCCAGTAGGCGTTCTTGGCGAGGTCTTTCGGGGCGATGCTGCCGAGGGCGTGCTTGGGCAGCATCCACAAGTAGGCGAGCGAGTCGAGCATCCCGGCGTTCGCGGTACTCAGCACGACGATCGCCGTGAGCGGGTCGGGTGTCTGCACCTCTTGCACGGACTTGAACCGCGACGAGAGGACGCTACCAGTGGTGGGGTCTTGTGCCATCGCCATCGAGAACTGTACGTCCGCGCTCGTGAAGGGCATCCCGTCGTGCCACTTGATGTTCGGGCGCAGCTTGAAGGTGTACGTCTTCGCGTCAGCGGAGGCGGTGAATGATTCCGCGTTCTCGCCCTGCAACTTCGTGAACGTGGTGTCAGAGTACACGAGCAGCTTGGAATAGTACTTCTCCAGCCACATGTAGCCCGCGCCCACCGAGAGCGGGTTGAACTGCTGCGGTGCACCACCGGGGCCGACGTTGAAGCCGCCCGTAAGGGTGCCACCTGCCACGCCCGTCGTCGCGGGGGCTGCTGCGGTCGTCGCCATCGTCATGCCCGCCGGGGCTGCCGTCGGCATCCCGCTCGGGGCGGTCGTCGGTGCCGCCGTGGTGCTGCCCGCACCAGTGGTCGGGGCACCTGTGGTTGCCGCCCGCGTGGGCACGGCGGGGGTGGTGGTCGGTGCCGTTTCGCCGCCGCACGCCGTGAGTACGAGCGCGAGCAGCATAAAACCGATACAGAGCGGTGCCAAGCGTGCGCCTCGGTGCCGTGGGTGCCGTTGTTCTCGCCAGTCCATGTGCGTTCCCTTTCCGGTGTTTCTGCTTCCCATCTCTCGCCGCAAACCCATGCCTGCCCCCGTGACCCGCGCTATCCGTCGCCTGCCGTTACGCCCATGTCAGCATTAGGAGCGCGAGACCCTGCCCCCACGTTTCTGGGCGCACCGGCACCGCGTCGTATCCCGCCGCAGTGGGGTACACCGGCGTCCCCGCCGACACATCGCCCACCGTGCCGTCCGACGCCACGCGGTCGAGCACAGCGGCGCGGGCGCGAATCGCCGCCGCCCGTGTCGTGTTCGCGTCGCCGCCGACCCCGTGTGCCGCCGCCGCAAACAGCCCATGAGCGATGCCCGCCGTGCCACTCGCCTCTAGATACGTCGAGGCATCGTCGAGTACGGTGTGCCACATGCCGCTCACGTCTTGTAAGGCGAGCAACGGCGGCACGAACCCGGCGAGCAGTGCGGTCACGCCCTCACGTGCGGGGTCGTCGAGCGGCAGGATATGCAGGAACTCGGCGCACGCCGCGATTGCCCACGCATTGCCCCGCGCCCACCGCACACCGAGATGCCTCCCCGCTTCCCATGCGTGAGCGCAGAGAGCCTCGCCGGGAAAGCGCAACGCCTCGATATGCCCAAAAAGTTGCGCCACCGCCGAATCGTGCCACCACGGATCACCGAGGCGGCGCGAGACGTGCAGGTAGAACGGTAACGAGATGAACGTCGTGTCTACCCACCGCTGCCCCGCGTGCGGCCCAATGTGGTTCGCGTGGTCGAGCATCCCGTCGGTATACGTCGCCTCGTAGCGGGCGTAGTGCGCCAGCCGCCGCCACGCCGCGTCAAGCCATTCGTCCGGCGCAGCGTCGGTGACGAGCAGGGCGCACAACCCCGGCAGCAGCGTGTTCACGCCGTTCTTGGCGATGGGCGGTTCGGCAGCGTCGCCGAGCAGGGCGAGCAAGGTGTCGCGCACTCGCCCCCGCATGCCGTCTCGGTCGTCAGGGTCGTGGCGCAGCATTCCATAAAGGGCGACGCCCGCCCCCCACTCCCACTCATCGGCGCGGGCGAGTGCCTCGGCACGATCCGCGATGCGGGTGGCGATCTCAGTGTCCGCCCCCGCGGTGATCGCGCTCATCACTCCGCCGCCACCGTGGTAGTGGCTGCCGCCCCATCGCGTTTCATCCCCCTGCCACCCGCCGCCGCGTCGCGCTGCATGGGCGCGAGGGTGTTCCGCGCCGTGATTTCGCGGCATTCCTCGGTCAATTGCGCGAAGGTGCCGGTGTATCCCGCCCGTTTCATCATCTCCGGCACCCATTTCGTGCCGAAGCGGACATGCATCGTCTCGTCGGTGATATCGTAGAGTACCGCCTGCGCGGACTCCGCATCCCCGGCGGCGAGGTGCGCGGCGTAGGTTTCGTGCTTGTAGGGGAACGACCCCGCCTCGATCACGGCGGTCAGTACGCAGTAGCGGCGCATCGGGTCGAGCAATTGCCGCCACGCATAGTTGCCCGTCCAGTGGGGAAAGTCAGTGACGTGATAGCCGAGTTCGCCGAGGCGTGCCTCGCCGAGTGCGGCGTGCCGCGCCTCGTCGTAGCAGTGCCGCGCTACATCGTGGGAGAACTCCCACGGCATGTCGTCCGCCTCCCATAGTGTGCTGCCGAGGGTTTCCGCCGCCTGCATCTCCATCGTGTAGTTCGAGAACTGAAAGAGTACCTGACCGAGGCGGTCGTCGGGAGCGGGCAGAGCCATACCGCCTGCCTGCATCCGAAATCGCTCGTCGCGTCGCGCTTCGGGGAAGGGCAGCGGGGACGAGGTATGACCGGGGGGCGGTTCCGGGAGGGGCGGGAGTGCGCTCATGGTGTCGCCGTCGGTCGCCGCGTCGGTGGTCAGGCCCGCACCGTCCACACCGCCCACAGCGGCGATCACTTCACCTGCATACCGCTGCCACCGCATCACGCGCCGCCGTTTCTCGCCGCTATCCGCCATCGCCGCGACCACTTCCCGCGCCCACGCGATCTGTGCTTCCTCCTCCGCGAGGATGCGCCGCAACACGGGGAGCGTGGGGCCGTCGTACACGTCGTGTGTCGCGGCGATGTACGCGGTGTACGCGGCGACTAGCGCGGGCTTGAGGGCGAGATAGACCCCCGCGAGCAGTTCGTCGTCATGCTGCGCCGCCGCGAGCGCGCGCAAGGCGGGCAGCACGCGCTCGGTGACGCCCCGGTCGGGGTTTGCCACGCGCAATTCCCACAGCCGCGTGCGCAGTTCGCGGGCGTGTTCGGCGTCCTCCCACAGGTGCCGCGCCACCGCGTGCTTGTATTCCCACCGCACGATGCCGGGGAGCCAGCCGCCGAGCAACCGTGCGGTCCCCGTCTCCCACGCCTGCAAGAAGCGCAACCGCCGCGCCCGTGCCTCCAGTTCGCCCGCCTTCACTCCGCCCGCCATGCGTTGCCTCCCGCCGCGTTGCCCCGGTGCTGCGGTGTCACCCACTCAGGGGGCGATTGACACACGCCGTCTTTGGTCATAGGATGTCCTACATCGTCTGGGCATCAAGATACAGCGAAACGAGCGCGAACGCAAGATGGCGACAACAATTGTTCCGCTACGCGGCGAAGGAATCTTCCGGGCGGCACAGGAGCGTATCAAGCAGTATATCGTAGCGCACGATCTGCACCCCGGTGACGCCCTGCCCACCGAACCGACCCTTGCCCGCGAACTCGGTATCAGCCGCAACTCGCTGCGCGAGGCGTTGAAGTCGCTGGAAACGGTAGGGCTTGTAGAGACGCGGCACGGCATTGGCACCTTTGTGGGGCAGTTCTCGCTTGACCCGCTGATCGCGGGGATGACGCTGCACCTTACCTTCGAAGTGCGGCGCGACGTGGAGACGCTGCGCGAGATGCTCGATGTGCGGCTCATTCTCGAACTCGAACTCGTGCGGCGGGCGGCGGGGCGACATTCGCCAGAGCAACTGGCGACGCTCGACGCGCTTGTAGCGGCGATGGAGGCGCGGGCGACGACAAATCTTCTCGCGCCGGACGCGGATCGCGCTTTCCACGAGGCTCTGTACGCGCCGCTCGGCAACCGCGTGGTACCACAACTGCTGCACGCCTTCTGGGACGTGTTCCACGCCGTGCAAGATGAGCTACCGGGTACCCCTCCCGATCCTGTCGCCATGGCGCGGCACCATGGCGACATCCTTGATGCGGTGCGAGCGGGCGACGGGACACGAGCGGTCGTAGAGATGCGGCGACACTTCGCAGTGATCGCCCGTCGCCTTGATGGCGAGTGAGGGCGAACGCGATGCAAAATGGCTCGATGCAGACGTAGGCGTAGTGAGGAGGCAAGGATGCTCGGTGTTGGCGAAAACGCACGGTTGTTGCAGCGGTACGAGATCATCGAGCGAGCCTGTGCACGCTTCGCCGCCGGGTGGGCGATGCGCTCCACTGCGTGGGACGCGAAGATTGCGTTCGGTCGGCACCTGTGGCAGGACACGCAGCGTGCCGACCGCGCCCGCCGCCGCCTGAAGGAGTTGCGTTCGGGGCGGCTCGCGGCGGACAACGCCAGCGGCCTCGCGGAGGTCGTAGACTACGCCGCCCGAGCCACGCATACGGCGGAGTACATTGTAGGGATGTATCTCGTGCTGAAGCGCGAACTACTGGACGCCTACCGCCTGCATCTGTCGCTCGCGAGCACCGCGACTGACGACGCCACCGCCGAACTGCTCACCCTGAATATCGTGACGCTTACGGAGCAGGTGCGCTGGGCCGAGGGCGTGGCAGACATGCCGCTCATCCCACGGTACGATGCGGGTGAAGCCGACCAATGGCAGGCGGCGGTGACGCAGATGCTTCAGAGCGCGGGTGGCATGGATGGCAGCGACGAGCCGCCGGGAGACGTGACGCGCACCGTACCGGAACGACCGCCCTTTGAGCGACCGCACACACAAACGCTCGACGGCTTTGTGACACGAGTGGCGCGGGATACACCTCCCCCGGAGGAAGTGGGCGAGGCGTGGCGCGTCTGGGTTTTCCGCACCTTCATGAACGAGATCGGTGCAGGCGATAACGTGGCGAGCGTGTGCTACGACGCCCCCGCCGAGATGGACGCGCAGTTTTCCCTTGACCTCGCCCGCCACTGTTGGGACGAGTATCGCCATGCCGAGATGGGGCGGCAACGGCTAGTGGAAATGGGGTACGATCCGACGCAGTTTCCCATCGGCACTGGGGTGTATGAGTTCCGTGACCGCCTGCCGCTCGTGGATCGTTTGGGGATGCTCGTGCTCATGGACGAGTCCTCGGCGTTCAATTACAAGCACGGCAGCCGCAAGTGGTTTCTGCGGGAGGGCGACAAGACGAGCGCGGAGTACATGATGTATGACATCTGTGACGAGACGCGCCACGTCTACAACGGTCGGCGGTGGCTGTCGCACCTGCAAGCGGCGATGGGCGACCCACGTACGCACGAACAGCTCGTGGCCGATCTCGAACGCGCACTGGAAGCACGGGTCGCGTACATTGGCACAGGCCACAAAAACTAGCGCACACGGCGTGCCCATGTGACGCACCGTGGTAATCCGAACACATACTACGTCTCTCTGAATAGATGCTGTGCGACGGTGGAGGACGTTCACCGTCGCGTTCCTCTACGCTGAGGGCGAGAATACCTGCGACGTTCGGGCGGGTGGCACCTCTGCGAGCCAGCCTGTGACTCGTAGGAGATTGAGGACTGTGACCGTCAGCATCCCGCTCTGAGGTCACCCGCCGAGATGGGTTTTTGCTGGTTCGGTGCATCGTGATTGTCGTATCGCACGTAGCTATATGAGTCAGCGTCTTTCGCGATAACGGTGAACGGATTTAGCCCACGGCCTCGCATATGACAAGGGGAAGCGACGATCGGCAACGTGTCACAAGAATACTCATCTTTTTGTATTTTGGAATACAAGTGTACTCCATGCATGTCTTGTCTAGGTCCGCTCATACCGTCTCTGCTCCCGCGTCGTCCCGGACCCGGAGGACCACTTTGCCCGTCGTGCCGCGACTCGCCAGCGTGCGGTGGGCATCCGCCGCCCCTGCGAGCGGGAAGATGGGGCCGGGGACGATCTCCATCTCGCCGTCATGCAAATAGCGGCTGATCGCCGCACGCGCCGCCTGCGCCCGACCGGGACGAAGCCAAGGGCCGCCGAAACCGGCCACTGTCAGCCCCATGACATTCATCAGCATTGGATCCGGCATCGCAGGCCGGCCGCCAGTGGAGCCGAAGATGACTAGCCTGCCGAGAGGCGCGAGCGCACCGTAGGCCTGCATACCGATATCGCCACCAACCGATTCCAGCACGAGATCCACGCCGCGTCCGTGCGTTGCGCCGCGCACTTGCCCGATCCAGTCCGGCTGCGTGTAGTCCACGACGACATCCGCGCCGAGGCGACGGACGAGGGAGCACTTCTCCGCGCTCCCAGCCGTGCCGACAACGACCGACGCGCCGCCGAGTCTCGCCAGTTGCACCGCGAGCGATCCAACGCCTCCCGCCGCCGCCTGCACGAGGACGGCATCCCCCGGCTGGAACCGACCCGCGTCATAGAGTACGCCGTACGCAGTCGGGCCTTGGATGAGCAGCGCGGCGACGCGGGCGAAATCGAGGTCGTCGGGAATTGATATTGTCCGCGCAACGTCCGCGACGGCATAGTCTGCGTATCCCCCCTCGTCGAGCACCGCGCCGACCCGTTGCCCGACCGCGAACTCCGCGACGCCCGCGCCGAGCGCGGCGACGATCCCCGTCACCTCGAAGCCCAGAGTCGCGGGAAGGCGCGGTGCCTGATGGAACACCCCCTGCCGCATCCCGAGGTCAGCGTAGTTGACCCCCGCCGCAACGACGGCGATCAGCACCTGCCCTGCGCCCGGTGCGGGCGTCGGGACATCGTCGAGCTGGAGCACGTCGGGGCCACCGGTGGAGTGTATTCGAATCGCGCGCATCGGCCATTTCCTCTTTTTATCCTGCTCATACACGAATGAGCAACGATATGTCGGATCGTTCGCGTCTAGTACTCTTACACGGGAAGTGTACCTCATTAAATCATAAGGTAGCATACTTAGAGATTGCACACCCCGCCGCGTACATCTCTGCGGTGTGTGGCGCAAAAGTGGCGCGGACTTCGAGCACCGCGACCAGATTTCGCGGGTATGCCACCGCAAACACCTTCCCCATCGGCCCCGTCCCTCGCAACCCTCCTGCCCCTCGTTCCGTATATTTTCGCCCAGAAGGCGATCATCTCCCCTTTCGTAACGAGCGGTGCGAAAGGCTGAGTACCGTCTCTGCGTGGGGTATGTCAACACTGCGATGCTCTCTCCCGCATAAGGAGGCGTCGCAATATTGAGACACCGGAACGCACTTCGCATACACTCTCTCCACCGCTACCGCATCGCGCATGGCGGCAAGGTATCAGCGATCCCTACCGATCTGCAAAAGAGAGGAAGACAATGAACACGTATGAATCGCTCGGCGTGCGGCAGATCATCAACGCGAATGCACGCCTCACGCGCCTCGGCGGGTCGGTCATGCCGCCAGAAGTGCTGGATGCGATGCGGGAAGCGGCGGCATCGCATGTGGATCTGTTCGATCTGCAAGCGCGGGTAGGGGCGCGGCTCGCCACGCTCACGCACAACGAGGCGGCAGCAGTCTGCACCGGGGCCTCGGCGGGATTGTTCCTCGCGACACTTGCGTGCATGGTTGGCTCCGATCTCCGCGCCATCGCGCACTTGCCGCAGATCACGACGGGCAAAGACGAAGTGATTGTGCATCACGCCCATCGTATCCCCTACGATCCCGCCATTCGCCTTGCCGGGGCGAAACTTGTGCTGGTTGGCAATGCCTTGCAAACATTCGATTGGGAACTGGATGCAGCGATCACCTCGCGCACCGCTGCGGTGTGGTACGTCGCCGGCGCACACCTCAGCCGGGGTGTCTTGAGTATCGAGGAGACGATTCGCATCGCCCACGCCCATGATGTGCCGGTAATTGTGGACGCCGCCGCACAATTACCGCCCGTCGAAAACCTCTGGCACTTCTCGCGTGATCTCGGCGCAGACTTGGTGGTGTTCAGTGGCGGCAAAGACCTGCGCGGACCGCAGGCGAGTGGCATGATCGTCGGGCGACCCGATCTCGTGGCGGCGTGTGCCGAAAACGGTGCGCCACATCAGCGACTCGGTCGCCCGATGAAAGTAGGCAAGGAAGAGATGGTCGGGCTGCTCGCGGCAGTGGAGCGGTATCTGTCGCTCGATCATGCGGCGCGTAGCGCGGGCTTCGAGGCAACGGTGCAGGGGTGGATCGCGGCAGTCGCCGGGATTCCCGGCGTCACCGCGTGTCGCGCTTTTCCCAATGAGGCGGGGCAACCCGTGCCGCGCGTACGTATCGAGATCAACCCGGCAGTACGTGGGGCAGATGCACCGGAGATCGCACGGCGGCTGTGGACAGGCAACCCCGCTATCGCCGTGGCGACCGAGGGAGAGCGGAGTATCTATCTCACCCCGGATTGCCTCGAACCGGGTGAAGAGATACTCGTTGCGGAATGTCTCGTTGCTGCACTCCGACATAGCAGATGAATGCGGGCTGAATGACGGCGATTCTCCTCTCGCGTGTATCGGTCTATTGCGGCTCCCCGTTCGCCAATTGCGCCACCTGTGTTGCAGTCTCCGGCGGGTGCGCCGCCAATTCATCGGGTCGGTATCGGTACGCTTCCCGACCCGACCGGAGCAGCGCGAAGGGTTTGGCAGTCATGGCGCCGTCCGCCACCGTAATAAAATTGATGCCGCCACCATCGAGGAAGCGGAATGCGTCCGGCACCGTCACATCGAGCAAAAAAGCGGTTCCCGGTGCGCTGATGCACGGCACTGTGCCG
>JBBRMX010000148.1:0-8872 GCA_038230615.1 Thermomicrobiales bacterium
ATGGCACGCTTGAGAACATCCGCGCGGTAGAGACAGCGGGTATTCGTGCCTATATCCCGGTGCGCGATGCGAACAAGCGGGCACCGCTGTTCGGGTTGGATGCGTTCATCTACGATGCCACCGCTGATGTCTATCGCTGTCCAAATGGCGAAACACTGCGCGTGGTAGCCCGCTCGTACACCGAGCGAACGACCCGGTACGAACCGCCTCGGGGAGTTTGCCAGGTCTGCCCGCTGCGTACACGATGCACCACAAGCAAGGAAGGGCGACAGGTTCAGCGCAGTTTTGACACGGGCTATCTTGATCGGGTACGGAGTTATTACCCGACTGAGGCGTACCAGAAGGCGCTGCGCAAACGCAAAGTGTGGGTAGAACCGCTCTTTGCAGAGGCGAAACAGTGGCACGGGATGCGGCAGTTCCGGTTACGGGGATTGGGTAAGGTGAACAGCGAAGCGTTATTGGTGGCGAGTGTCCAAAATCTGAAGCGATTACTGGGGCAGCACCACCAGGGCGACTCTCTTCCCGTCAAAGGAGCAGTGGCACGGATGCGCAGAGTGCGGCAAACGGTCATCCCGCGCAGGCATCTGTCCTCACGACATCGCAGCCCTGTTCCCTCTCTCCCGTATTTCAACAGGCTCCGTGGTTTACCAAAGTTTGGTAAACGCAGGAGAGGGCTTCAATAGACGAGCGTATTCGTTAGCGGCACGCAAGGGGTAGCGGCGTGCCGATGAGATCGGTGTCGGTGCCGACGATGCGGAGATGGAGGGCGTGCGGGTTGCCGTCGCGCAATGCCGGGGGGAAGGGCAGGGCGAAACCGTACGCGCCGCTTCCGAACCCATTGCCGCGCAGATCGGGGCGAGGTTGGTTGGCGACGACCTGCGCGATAGGCGTTTCGCCGTCCAGAAGGGCAACAGTGACGGGCAAATCGGGGGCGGTCTCGTCCCATGCCCAGCCGGAAATGCGGGCGCAATTGATCGCGTCGAGATGGCCCGCGTCGGCGCGGGGCGTCATCGCGGAGAGCACGGCGACGGGGGCAACGACGACAACGAGGGCGCAGAGCGCGAGGGCGCGGCGGACGGTGTTGCCGCGCCCAACGCGGGGCGGTGTGGGCGGTGTGGTCGGGCGGGGTGCGCCGAGGGAGACAAGCAGGCGGCGGGCGGGCATCTCGATGAAGACCCAGAGGCAGTAGGCGACGAGCAGCGTCGTGAGCCAAAAGAGCAGATACGCGGCAGCGGGCGGGATGCGAAAGAGGGCGCGGGCGTGCATAGCGGCATATGCCATCAGGACGGGATGAACGAGGTAGACGCCGAAACTGATCTCGCCCAAGAGGACGAATGCCGGGAGTGCCAAGAGGCGCGAAACCCACCCGCTTTCAAGGGCCATCACGAAGATAAGGGCGGCGAACCCGCAGGCGGTGATGCCGATTTCGCGCAGCCAGAATGCCCCGGCGTCGCCGATCCATGGGACGGTGCGGGCGGCGGCGGCAAGCGTGATGCTCGATGCCATCAGGGCGGCGACGAGGGCGAAGGCGGCGAGTTCGAGGGCGGTGGCGGCGGGGCGTCGGAGGACGATGCGCGGGGAAAACCGCCGCCAGAGCAGCGCGACACTCATGCCGAGGACGAATTCAAATGCTCTGCCGAGAGGGCTGATATAGAGCAATCCGGTTTCGCGCAGCCCGCTGCTTGCGGGGAGATGGGTGCGGGTAATGACGGTCGCAAAGAGGCAGACAACGCCGAAGGCGGCGAGGAGTTTCCACCACCATGTGCGTTCCCAGCGGCGAATGAGGAGGGGGAAGAGGAGATAGAAGCCGAGTTCGGTCGAGATGCTCCACGAGACGGTATTGAAGGAGTAGAAGAACCGTTTCAGGGGAATCCAACTCTGGACGAGGGCAAGATTGGCGGCGAGGACATCGAGTGAATGCCCGTCCTGCCTGCCGATTTTGTCGGCGGGGATGAGCAGGAGAAAGAGGGCGAGGGCGGCAAGATGCCCCGGCCAGATACGGGCGATGCGAGCCTGGAGGAACCGCCGCGTGCCGACGCCCGCCAGTGTGGGATAGACGAAGGTGAGGATGAAGCCGGAGAGGATGAAGAAAAACGACACTGCTTGATCGAGGACGAGCGTGTGTGCGAAATCTGCCGGGATGCCGAAGCGACCGGCGGAATGTTCGACGACGATCAGTACCGCCGCGACGAAGCGCAGGGCGGTGAGGGGGCGCAATTGCCGGCGTGCGACCGGGGCGGCGATGGTGTTGGTTTCGGTTTCCGCAAGGGGGGCCGTACTGACCGGAACGACCGGCACCGGGAAGGGGGAATGGGCAGGCATACGCATGGACGACCTCGCAGGACGGCAAGAGACCGACGCCGACTTTCGGGACACATTGCAGCGGGGATCGTACCGCAAAACAGGAAAATTGCATAGAGTTACGGGAATCCGTAGAGGTGGGTGCGCGTGGGGGCTGCCATGCGGGGCAATCTGTCGCAACGAAATGCCCCTGTCGCCATCACACCGGGAGCGTTTCGTTGTGGACTTGGACACGTGATCCTACATCGAAAACGCCACTTGCGAAGAGATGCGCCACCTGTCACACTATCCCCCCTAGGGGGATAGGCACTGCTGCAAGGCAAGGGAAGGCGACGCATGAATCAGCACATACACACCGAGGAGCACGCACACGAGGCGACGGGACACGGACATAGTCACGGCGGCGGGGACGACCACGACCACGACCACGACCATGGTAGCGGGCTTCTCGGGTGGTTTCGCGGCACGCTCCCGCATTCCCATAACATCGAGGATAAGACGGATGATGAGCTGGAGGGCAGCGAACGGGGCATCCGAGCACTCAAGCTCTCGCTCATCGGTCTGGGGATCACCGCCTCCCTGCAACTGGCCGTCGTCCTCATCTCCGGGTCGGTTGCACTCCTAGCCGACACAATCCACAACTTTGGGGACGCTGCCACGAGTATCCCCCTCTGGATCGCCTTCGCGCTCGCGCGGCGGGGGGCGAGCAAGCGCATGACGTATGGCTACGGCAGAACCGAGGACGTTGCGGGCGGCGTGATCGTCCTGATCATCTTCCTCTCCGCCTGCGTTGCCGCGTACGAGTCTGTGCAGAAGCTGATTCATCCCAGTCCGATCAGGAACATCGGCTGGGTCGCGGCCGCAGCGGTGATCGGCTTCATCGGGAACGAGATCGTCGGGGTCTTCCGCATCCGCGTCGGCAAGGAGATCGGCTCGGCGGCACTGGTCGCGGACGGGTATCACTCGCGGGTAGACGGCTTCACGAGCCTCGCGGTGCTTATTGGCGTGGTCGGTGTCTGGGTGGGCGTGCCGATCCTCGACCCGCTGGTCGGCGTCGTTATCACGATCGCCATCCTCTTCATCGTCAAGGACGCCTCCCTCGCGGTGTTGCGGCGGATGATGGACGCGATCGAGCCGGAGACGGTGGACGCGATCACTGACACCGCAAGCCACGTCCGAGGTGTCGAGGCGGTGTCCCGCGTGCGTGCGCGCTGGATCGGTCACAAGATCGCGAGCGAGGTGCAGATCGCCGTCGCGCCGGAGACATCGGTGGCGCAGGCGCACGCAATTGGTCGCGAGGTCGAGCATCAGATCGGTCATGCAGTACCGCGCGTCCGGGATATCGTCGTGGTCGCGGTGCCTGCGGGTGGTACGCCAATAGAGGGGCATGGCCATGTCCACTAAACCTGTCGTTACCGACCACACGGCGGACGATGCAGCGATGCTTCCAGACGCGCACGCACACAATCCGCACACACAGACCAAGAAAGTTGTTGATCAACTCGCACGGACGGCGGGGCACGTTACCTCGATCAAGCGGATGGTCGAGGAAGGCCGGGACTGTTCTGACGTGCTGATTCAGCTTGCCGCTGTCCGGTCTGCCATCGACCGAGTATCAAAGCTTGTCCTCCAAGACCATCTCGAATCGTGTTTGCACGGCGCGGCGTCGGGGATAGCGGGTGAGGAGTGGGAGCAACTCAAGAAGGCACTCGACACCTTCATCCGCTAGAAGGCCCGAAACCTTTCACCGTCATTGAGCACGAGCTGGGATTGTGTGACCAAGTCCATTCCGTTGCGCGTGGGGCGGGATTGATCAGGGCGTGGGGGGCTGCGCCCACGGTGCGGCGGCAGTGGTTTCGTCGTAGTGACGGATGAAGGCAGCGGCAAAACCGACCACACGTTCGATCCAGATCGCGCCGCGCTCGGCGGTGGCGACGGTGCCGTCCCCGCTCGCGCCGTTGGGGGCGACTTCGTCGCTATCGAGATAGACGGTGGCGGGGATGGTGTAGCCGGGGACGGCGACTTTGCTGTAATTCTGCACTTGCCACCCGGCGAAGGAGTGGTAGGTGCCTGCTTCGAGGCGATCCATTACGACATCGTCGGGATACATGCCGAGCATGGCGGAGGTTTCGGGTTCCGCGCCGTGTCCGTAGGCTTTGGCGGGGTCGTCGTAGGTGTCGCGGACAAGGCTGTAGCCGAGATTCCAGGGATAGATGCTGCCGATGACCAGCCCGTGCTTCGCTTTCATCTCGCGGGCGACTTGCTCGCAGACGGCATCGTTGCCGCCGTGGTTGTTGACGAAGATATATCGCCGGAAGCCTTGCGCGATGAGGGATTCCAGCACATCGCGGATGACGGCGGCGAGGGTTTCTTGGCGTACGGGGATGGTGCCGGGGAACTTGCGGAAGACGGCGGAGCAGCCGTAATTAATGGCGGGGAGGGTGTAGGCGTCGGTCTGGGCGGCGGCGTGGCGGGCGACGTACTCTGCCGCCATATTGTCGGCATTGACGGGGAGATGGGGGCCGTGCTGCTCGACGGTGCCGATAGGGAGGAGGAGGACGGGATTGCGCGGGACGATCTCGGCGACTTCCGCCCAACTCATTCTGCCCAGTTCTGCGGTGCGGCGTGCGGTCATGTGCGCGTAGTCCTTTCTTACATCCTGCAATGGCTGCCGGGGTTATGAGGCGTGGGTTACGGGGCGTAATGGTAGCCGATTTTGGTGTTGAGCGAGAGGGTGGCGTAGAGCGTGGCGAAGTGGGGGACGGGAACCCCGGCGCGTGCGCCGCGCCGCACGACGGTGCCGAGCAGTTCTTCGACTTCGGTGTGCGGGCGGGCTTTTTCGAAATCGCGTTGGAGGCTGCTCTTGATGACCACGGCGGTGGTCATCATGGCGGCTTTGCGTGTGGCGATGACGGCGGGATTGATCGGCGTGCCTTCGGCGGCGGCGATGGCGACAAGTTCGTCAATGCAGGCGAGGTAGAGGGCGTGGGTGGGGGGGTGGGTGAAGATATCGCCGTAGGTGGCGCGGGCTACGGCGGTGATGGCGGCGATGGGACCGATCCAGAGGAATTTGTCCCAGAGGATGCCCATGGGGTCTTCGCTGAGGACGCCGCGCACCCCGGCGGCGGTGAGGGCCTCGACGAAGGCGCGGAGGCGCGGGGTGGCTGCCCCGGTGGATTCCGCCACGGTGACCTGATCGGCGGGGGGGAAGCGGTGGATGATACCGGGGGCGGTGATTGTGGCGGTGTAGGAGGTGCTCCCGGCGATGACCCGTTCCGCGCCGTAGAGGGCGGCGAGGCCTTCGGGGGCATCGAGACCGTTCTGGATGGTGACGATGGCGGAGTGTTCGCCCATCAGTGGGGCTGCTTGCGCCCCGGCTGCGGCGGTGTCGTACGCTTTGACGCCAAAGAGGACGAAATCTACGGCACCGATGTCGGCGGGGGTATCGGTGGCGGGGGCGCGGACGACGAACGCATCGTGCACTGTCTCGTTAGTGACTTCGCGCAGGGTGAGACCGTGGGCGCGGATGGCATCGAGATGTGCGCCGCGTGCGATGAAGGCGACTTCGTGACCGGCGCGGGCGAGCCTCCCGCCGATATAGCCGCCGATTGCGCCGGTGCCGAAAACCGCGATTTTCATAGGGTGGGTGTTCCTTTCGTGGCGGGTGGGGGAGACGCTGCGGGGATTGCGGGGGGAAGGGTATCACGCATCGGTCATCATGGTGTGGAGGGTGGTGACGGTGCGCCAGTTGCGGACGGTGCTAGTGGTGGCGAGTTTGGTATCGAAGTAGGCATTGGTCAGGAGGGAGCGGGCGACGCCGCGATGCCGCAGAAGATAGATTTCCCGCCCGCGCACGGCAAAGGTTTCGGGGAGAGCGGCGGCGGGGTCGAGCGTGGCGACGGCGGATGCGGGCGGTGCCTGCGCGAGGAAGACGATATGCAGCATCGTCTCCGGGGTGTCGTCGTGCGATGGGAAGGGGTTGTCGCGGACGACGGCGGCAATCTCGGCGGCGGTGCGGACGAGGATTGGGACGCGCAAGCCGAAGCGGTCTGCGATCCGGGCAGTGAGCAAGGACGGGAAATCGGCAGCGGCGGCGGGGGTAGCGCGAAAGAGGAGATTGCCGCTCTGGATGTAGGCGCGGGCATCGGGATAGCCCGCATCGGTACATAGGGCGAGGAGATCGGACATGCGCAGCCGGTTGTTCCCGCCCACATTGATGCCGCGCAGCAGGGCGACATGGAGGGTATCGGGCGCGTCGTCTGTTAGCCCCATGATGCGGCTTTGCCCCCGACGCGCTCGGCGGCAGCGCGTTCGGTATAGCCGCCGGTGCGGAAGGCAGCGAGGGGGTCGGGAGGAAGATCGCGGGCGGCACGCAGGCGAGCAAGCGCGGGGCGGACATCGGTGCGGAAGGCGTCGGTGAGAATGTCGTTCGCGCCGAGCACGTCGCCCGCCGCCTGCTGCTGCGCGAGGGCGTCGGTGTCTACACACAGGGCTTTGGCGTAGGCTTCTTGGACATTGAGAACACTGCGGATCATGGCGGGGATTTTCGCCTCGATATTGTGGCTTTGGTCAATCGTGTAGGCGATGGCGTGCGTTTGCGCGGCGGTTTGGGGGTCGCGGGATGCCTGCACGAGTTCGTGCATGACGAGGAACAAGCCCCACGGGTCCACACTGCCGACGATGAGATCGTCGTCGGCGTAGTGGCGGTCGTTGAAGTGGAAGCCGCCGAGTTTGCCCGCTTCGAGGAGCAGGGCGACGACCTGCGCGACATTGGTACCGGGGAGATGATGCCCGAGATCAACGAGCACCTGCACCTGATCGCCGAGGCGGGCGGCGTGCCAATAGGCGGTTCCCCAATCGGGGAGGTCGGTGGCGTGGAAGGCAGGCTCGAAGGGTTTGTATTCCAGCAGGAGGCGCATTCCGGTGGGGAGGGCGGCGGTGATTTGCGCGAGCGAGGCATGGAGCCGCCGCTGCCGCCCGCGCAGATCGTCTTGCCCTGCGTAATTCGTACCGTCTGCAAGCCAGAGCGAGATGACGGACGAGTGCGTCTGCTGCGCGATGCCGATGCAGTCCATACACTGCGCGATTGCTTGGTCCCGCACTGCGGCGTCGGGGTGGGCGAGGGAGCCGAATTTGTATTCCTGTTTCTGGAAAAGATTGGGGTTGATCGCGCCGACACGCACACCGAGGGTGGCGGCGTCCGCAACGAGGGCAGCGTAATCCGCCACTGTGTCCCACGGGATGTGAAGGGCGACGGCGGGGGCGATGCCGGTATGAGCGTGGACTTGCGCGGCGTCGGCAAGTTTTTCGTAGACGGTGCGCGGCACGCCGGGTTGGGGAAAGACGCCGAAGCGTGTGCCGCTGTTGGCGTAGCCCCAACTGGGCGTCTCGATGGCGATGTCCATTGCTGCGGCGATGTGCTGGTCATCCATGGTGCGTCTCCTGAACACGAGCGACGAGGGGCGAGTACCGAATAACGAGCAACACATACATTACTCGTGGTTGGTGCGGAGGGCGAGGAAACGGGCGTAGGCGGCGTCCCACGCGGGGGAGGGATGGGGGGTGTAGGTGGTCATGCGGGCGGATTGTTGCACGGCTGCGCGGCCCTCGGCGAGGGAGGCGAGTTCGCCCTGCGCGATGAGTTGGGCGATGAGATTGCCAAGGGCGGTCGCCTCGACGGGGCCGGCGATGACGGGGAGGGCAGTGGCGTCGGCGATACACTGGCAGAGAAAGGCATTACGTGCGCCACCGCCGACGAGATGGACGGTGTCGAGTGTCCGCCCGGTGACGGTGGCGAGATCGGTAAGGGCGGCGCGGTAAGCGAGGGCGAGCGATTCGATGATACCGCGCACCGTCGCGCCGATGTCGGCGGGCGGGATCTGGTTGGTGGCGCGAGCGGCGGCGGCAATGCGGGCGGGCATATCGCCGGGATAGGTGAACTGCGGCGCGTCGGGGTCGAGGATGAGGGCGAAGGAAGGCGCGATTGCTGCCCGCGCCGCGAGGGTGGCGTAGTCGTCATGGGATGCGCCGGTGCGCTCCCAAGCCCGCTGGCATTCCTGCACGAGCCACAGCCCGCAGACATTCTTGAGAAGGCGCACGCCGCCGATGCCGCCCTCGTTGGTGACATTAGCGGCGCGGGCGGCGGGGGTGATGACGGGGTACGGCACTTCCACGCCGACCAGTGCCCATGTGCCGCACGAGATGTATGCCGCGCCACCGCCCGCGAGGGGGATCGCGGCGACCGCTGCCCCGGTATCGTGGGTGGCGGGGGCGATGACGGGAACGGACGGGATGCCCGCATCATCCGCGAAGGCGGGGAGGATGGTGCCGAGCGTCGTCGCGGGCGGGACGAGCGGCGGGAAGATCTGCGCGGGCAACCCGAAACGCGTGATGAGATCGGTCGCCCATACGCGGGTGCGGGCATCGAGCAGTTGGGTCGTGGAGGCGTTGGTGTACTCGCCGGTGGCGACGCCGGAGAGCCAGTAATGCATGAGATCGGGCATCATAAGAAGGGTGCGGGCGGCGGCGAGTTGGGCGGGGTGGCGGTCGCGCAAGGCGAGAAGTTGAGAGA
>JBBRMX010000149.1:0-8860 GCA_038230615.1 Thermomicrobiales bacterium
AGACGGCGCGGCAATTGCTGCGGACAGGGGAGCCGCTCGGAACGCCTGCGTGGATACGCACCGCATATGGCGCGGAACTCGTGCAACCCTTCTCGCGGCGGGTTCTCCTCTGGAACCCCGCGACGAATCGCGTGCGGGCAACTGCTGTTGCGGATGCGGCGGTGGGCGCGGGCTTGGTGCCGGACGGCTCCATCGCCGGTGCATTGCTTGCCCGCATTACGGCGCGGCTTGCCACAGTCCCGGATGACGGCGTCGGGGTCGCCGTACGTCTCACAACTCCCACCGGGAGTATTATCGTCTCATGGGGTGGCACGATGCCCTATCCGTCCGCATCCGTCCTCAAGGTGGCGATTCTCGCGGCATACGAAGAAGCCATCGCACACGGCGACCTTCGCCGCACGACAGAGAGCGAAGATCTCGCCACCGCGATGATTTTCTTCTCCGACAACGACGCCGCAAACGATCTCATTGATCTCGTTGGGCGCGGGCAAATCAACGACTTGATGCGCCGCATCGGATTGCAGAAATCGTATCTCGGCTCACATTTCGATACTGCAACCGAGAATGACGACGACGAAAATGTGCTCGTCCCCCGCGAAGCGATCACCCTGATGGACGCCGTACTGCGCGGCACGACGGGCGATGTCGGGCGAATCCGGGAATTGCTCGGTCAGTCCACGGCACCGGGCAGTGTGCGCGATGCCCTTCCCGTCGTAGCCGCAACCTATCCGCTCTACGAAAAACGCGGCTGGTACGACGGCGTGGAAAACGACCTCCTGCACCTTGATCTCGCACCGGGGATGTCGCTCACACTGGCAATCTTCCAGTCCGACGTGTCCGATGTCGAAATCGCATGGTCGCTTTTCGCGGACCTCACGACAATCACCCTTGACGCGCTAGAGGCAGCAGGTTAGCGGTCAGGCACGATACAGCACGAGCGCGACCCCGCCAACAATCGCGCCGATCCCCATCCAGCGCGACACCGGCACCGGCTCCTTGAGGAAAAACAACGCCCAGATCGTCGTTAGTACGTACCCGATGGCCAAGAGCGGGTACGCGATGCTGAGATTGACCCGCGAAATCACCGCCAGCCAGAACAGCGACCCACCAAACAGCAGCACAAACCCCGCCAGCACCTGCCACTGCATGAATGCGCGTATCAATGTCATTGGTTGCAGCGTGATCGTCTCGACGCGGTTCACACCGATCTTCAGCAGTACTTCGCCCACCGTGGAAAACAGAATGGCGATCAGCAACAGCGCGAATGCCGTCGGCGTCATCGCCCGCCTCCGCGCCGTGGCGTGGGTCGGGATAGGAAGTTCGGGGCTGTCCGATGCATTCGTCGTTTCCTCCGTGTAGGCACTCACGCGCCACGCTCTGCTACGAATGTCCGCACCGCCGCCGCGACATACGCGACATCATCGTCCGACAATTCGGGGAACAGCGGTAACGACAATTCGTCCCGCCCCTGCCGCTCCGACACTGGGCAGGCACCCGGCGCAATGCCGAGGCTCGCAAATGCGGGCTGCTCATATAATGCCTTCGGGTAATGGATGCCCGTGCCGATGCCGCGCTCTTTCAGGTATGCCGCCAGCGCATCCCGCTCTCGATGCCGCACGGCATAGAGGTGCCACACATGTCCCTCCGGCGATGCACCGTCGCGCTCGGCGGGCAGTTCCACCCCGCACCCCGCCATCAATTCCTCATACCGATGCGCGAGGCGGCGACGCGACGCATTCCAGTCGTCCAAGTAGCGGAGTTTGACGCGCAAGATCGCCGCCTGCATCTCATCGAGGCGAGTATTGTAGCCGGGGATGAGATGATTATATCGCCCTTTTTGCCCGCCATCGCGCAGCATCTGCACGCGCTCCGCGAGTTGCGGGTCGTTCGTTATCACCGCACCGCCGTCGCCCGCCGCACCGAGATTCTTGCTCGGATAAAACGAGAAACAACCGAGCGCACCGATACTGCCAACGCGCTTGCCGTCGTACATTGCGCCGTGCGCTTGGGCGGCATCTTCCACTACAGAAATACCGTGCCGCGCCGCGATTGCCATGATCGGCGCGAGGTCTGCCGCCTGCCCGTACAGATGCACCGGCACGATCACCTTCGTGCGCGGCGTGATCGCCGCTTCGATCAACGCGGCATCAATATTCGCAGTCGCGGGGTCAATGTCCACAAATACTGGTGTCGCACCGAGATTCTGCACCGCGAACCCCGTGTACGCCGCCGTCATCGCGGTCGTAATGACCTCATCACCCGCCCCCACACCGAGCGCACACAGCGCGAGCATGATCGCATCGGTGCCGTTGCCGACACCAATCGCGTATTGCGTGCCGCAGTATGTCGCCCATTCCGGCTCGAATGCCTCGACTTCCTTGCCGAGGATGAACCAGCCACTGTCCAGTACGCGATGGACGGCGGCATCTATTTCCCCCTTGATCGTCACGTACTGAGCGGAAGAACTGGCTATCGGGATGGAGCGCGTCAGTGTCATACGGTTGCCCCCTAGCGGTCGTGTTCGTGGCGACGGTAAAAGTTGATCGTGCGCGTGATGCCGTCGCGCAAGTCGGTCTGCGGGAACCAGTGTAAGACGCGGCTGATTTTGCCATACTCCAAGTACATATTGCCCGGGGCAATCGCTTTGCGGGCAGGCGGATATTGCACCTCGTGCATGTCCAGCCCGCCGACAACCTCGCTCAACACCTCCGCAAATTGCCGCAACGTGATCGGCGGGCCGCCGAGGTTGAATGCCTCTCCGATAGCCGCGTCGCTCACTCCCGCCAGCAGCAACGCATCTACTACATCTTCGACGTAGTTTACGTCGCGGATGTCATGCCCGCCATCGTAAAGCATCACCGGCTGATGGGCGAGGGCGCGCCCGATGAAAAACGGAAAGACTCCCTGTGTCGCCCGGTCGAGCACCTGCCGGGGACCGTACGTGTTCGTGAGCCGCAGCGAACAAGTCCGCATCCCGTAAACCTGATGATACAGCAGGTGATAATACTCCCCCGCCCATTTGTGGATGCCGTTCGTATCCACCGGGTTCATCGGGTGTCGCTCGTCTATCGGGAGATACTGCGGGCGTCCGTACTGCTGCCGCGTCGCGGTGAAGATCACGCGCACATCTTTATTCACCGAGCGGCACGCTTCGAGCAACGTCAGCGGGGCGCGGGTGTTTAATTCAAGGTCGGTGAACGGGTCTACCATGCTGTCCACATGGCTGATTTGTCCCGCAAGATTGAAAATTACTTCCTGACCCGCCACGATGTCTTCCATCAGCGGGCGGTCGCGCAGATCGCCAATAATAATTTCGAGATCGTCCGCGATTGACGCAACATTCTCGCGGTCGCCGCCATGCCCCGGAATCAGGGCATCCACTACCGTAATCTTCGCGCCGAGCATGTGCAGCCGGTGGACAAGATTGCTCCCGATAAAGCCAAGCCCGCCCGTCACAAGCGTACGTACGCCTTGCCATTGCTGCGCGGAGATCGTCGGTGGCTCAGTCATTCGCAGGATGCTCAACGGGTAGGGTAGGTTTCGCCATCGCACGTGCTTTCAAGTGTGTCCGGCGCACGCGCACATCCCACCAGAGCGCGGTGAGTTGCCGCCCCGTCTTGCCGATGCGCCGGAAGTTGAAAAACTGCGATTTCCCGCTCGTGCGGTGATAATGATGCACCGGCACCTCTGCGAAGCGGAACCCAAAGTCCTGCGCCTTCGCGACGAACTCTACACAGATCGAGCCGCTGCTCGATGTGAGATCTACTTGGTCGAATACCTGCCGCCGGATCAGCCGGAAATCGCAGTCCACATCGCGGATACGAAACCCGAACGCCGTTTTCATCGTCCAGTGATAGATTTTGCCGATCACAATACGAATGACCGGATCGGAACGGCTGATTTTCCACCCGTTCACGATATCCACATCGGGGGTCATCGCCCCCACCAAGAGCGGCAACTCGCGCACATCGTATTGTGCATCGCCATCGGTATAAAAGATCAGTTCTTTTGTGGCAGCGGCGAACCCGCTCCGCAACGCTCCCCCATATCCACGGTTCGTGGTGTGCGTCACCACACGCAGTTCGTCGGGGTACTGTGACTGCAATTCGCGCAGCACATCTGCCGAGTTATCGGTGGAAGCGTCGTTTACAACGATGACCTCGTAATCGTCGGTCAGCGTCCGCAGCGTCTGTATTGCATTGATGACCATGCTGGCAATCGTGCCGGCATCATTGTAGTCCGGGAAAAAAACCGAGATACCGCTCATCCACCCCTCCCCCTTGCTTGCGGGGGAGAATACCATCGCCGTCCGGTTGCTGGCAACCGCATACATCTCAGTCCTCAGTCCTCAATCCGCGACCGCATCGAGGAGTAGAGCCGCGTGCGATTGCTGCGATGGCACCATCGCAGTATTCCAGCAGCACACCCGGTTCCGCCCTTGTTCTTTCGCGTGGTAGAGTGCAATATCCGCAAAGCCGCATCGGCACGCAGACCGCCCCCCCATGCCCTCATGGATCGAGAAACGGCCAGTAGGCGCACACACCCCGCAACTTCGCGTCGAATGCTGCTGATGCAGGAAAATTAATCTGAGGCTTCGTGTTCACCCGTCTCCTTCACCCGGTTCTGATTACTGAAAGTTCCTGAGGCGTACTATTCATATCATAGAAAGTAGAAGAATGATGCACGGTCGCACCATGCCTCATTCCGTAATACAATAATGCACATTGCTCTCAAAGCACCGCATAGATTCTCTCGTTGTCTGCTCATGCTCATTATATGTAGGCGAGTTGTTTGTTATCAAGAATGGAAATCTTTATACAAAAATGTATCCTGTTGCATTCGGCGAACGCAATAGGATACATATTCTGTGCGTGGGCTGTAGTTTTCCATCGTTTCGGGAGAAATACCGGGGATGCATTCATTGCGGTACTCGCTGGATCATCCCCGATGTGCTGTTACGCTGCTTACGCATCCTCGTCGTCCGTCGTATCATCATCGGCAGCAGCATTGCCCGCGAATGCGCCTTCGTCGCGCAGCACTCGCAACACTGCCCGCACCGTATCGTATCCATACCCGCGCCGCGCCAGCAACCCCGACAGCCGCCGCGTCACGACCTCCGGCGGATACCCCGATAGCGAGCGCATCTTGCCGCGCACCAACGCGAGTGCTTGGGCGTCCACATCGCTCGTCTCCGCTTGCGCGGCGAGCGCGGCATCAATCGCTGCCCCCGCAATTCCTTTCTGGCGCAACTCCTGCCGCAGCAAATTCGGTCCGCGCGGGCGGAATTGCGTGCGATTTTCTGTCCACCACTGTGCGAACGCGACATCATCGAGGTATCCCCGGCTCGTGAGACGTTCGATAGCCGCCGTGATTGTCTCTGGGGCGTACTCTTTGCCGCGCAGATATTCCGTAATCTCCCGTGTCGAGCGGGGACGGGAACCGACCAACCGCATCACGGCCTCAACCGCCCGCTGCTGCGTGTCCGCGCCACGCAATTGCGCCAACTCGCCCGCTTCGAGATGCTTGCCGGGACGCAAGTACCAGTCGGCAAGCACCGTCGCGGTCAGCGTGATTGGGTCGGCAATGTCGAATGTCACGGTGAATTCTGCCGCATCCCGCCCGACCGGGGAAACCGATTGCACGGTCGCTCCCGTTTCGCTGTCCGATACGAGCGGCGAACAATCGCTGTCGTGGTCGTCGTGCGCGGACACGGCGCGGTTATTCCTCATCAAGTCCAGCAAGGTCGTCGTCATCGTCGTTCACAGCGGCACCCGCCGTGACACCGATGCTGAACTCCTGTTTCCCCGCATCCGCTTTGCCGAGGATGCGCTGGTAGATTTCCGCCTGCATATCGGGGTGCGCCTTGAGATAGTCCTTCGCGTTCTCGCGGCCCTGCCCGATGCGGTCTTCGCCGTAGTAGAACCACGCACCGCTCTTACGGATCACACCGAGTTCCACGCCGACATCAAGGATGCTGCCCGCTGCGGAGATGCCCTCCGCATACATGATGTCGAACTCCGCCTGCTTGAACGGTGCGGCGACTTTGTTCTTGACCACTTTGACGCGGGAACGGCTCCCGGTTACATCGGTACCGGACTTAATGCTGTCAATGCGGCGCACTTCGAGACGCACCGAAGCAGAGAACTTGAGCGCACGACCGCCGGGGGTCGTCTCCGGGTTACCGAACATCACGCCGATCTTCATGCGCAGTTGGTTCGTAAAGATCACAGCGGTGCGCGAACGGTTGATCGCGGGCGTCAACTTGCGGAGTGCCTGCGACATCAGCCGTGCTTGCAAACCGACATGCGAATCTCCCATGTCGCCGTCAATCTCGGCACGCGGCACGAGGGCGGCAACGGAGTCCAGCACCACGATGTCAATCGCGCCCGTCCGCACGAATGCTTCGACGATTTCTAGTGCCTGCTCGCCGGTGTCCGGCTGCGAGATGTAGAGACTGTCGAGGTCAATACCGCACTTCTTGGCGTATTCGGGATCGAGCGCGTGTTCGGTATCCACGAACGCTGCGATGCCGCCTTGCTTCTGCGCTTCCGCGATAACGTGGTAGCACAACGTCGTCTTGCCACTGGATTCGGGACCGTAAATCTCGGTGATGCGCCCACGCGGGATGCCACCGACACCGAGCGCGAGATCGAGCGCGATGGAACCGGTAGGGATAGACTCCACTTGCATTTTCGCGGAGACATCGCCGAGGCGCATGACCGAGTTTTTGCCATACGTACGCTCAATCTGCGCCATGGCGGTATCGAGGGCTTTCTGGCGGTCGTCGCCGGGATTCTTCCGTTCGACGACACCGTTGGAATGAGACGATGCTGCTGGCATTCGGGGCTACCCCTCTCTCGTGCCGCGTTCCCTGTCGTGCAGCACATCCCTGCCCGCAACAGTCATTCGGAACGCTTGTTCTATAAATGTAGTGTACCATACGTACGGGGAAAAGAACAGTCCCCGTCGCCGCACAATGTACGATAAAGTACGATGGCAACATTACTGACGATGCGCTATCTGCCAGAGGCGGAAGACCGATGAAACGCAATCTGCTGCCGTTGCTGCTCGATTGTCCGCCCGCCGAACTTCGCAGGGCGGCGTCCGCATGGGACGTAGTCTTGGCGAAGCGTGAGCACGCGGACAATGTCGCGCTGCTGTACCAGACGATGACCGACCGCTGGGCATTCGAGGAAATGTTCGACGCGCTCCCCGCGCCGGGGCGGGACATACTCGGTGTGCTTGTGGTGCAGCACCCGGACGGGCTGACGCACGAACAGATCGCGCACGCCCTCGGCATCAAGGAAGGAGAGACGGGCGACGCGCTCGGCACGATGCGACGGGCAATGATCGTCCATCGGGAAGAGGGCGTGTACGCCGTGCCGCGTGAGATCGGGTCGCGGGTCCAACGCGCCTTGCGGGAACGAGCGGGGAGCGAATCCTCCGTGCCGACGGTCGCGCAAGCCATCGCCAGCCTCGATGCCGATGAACTGATCGAGGCGGCGCGGCGATGGGGTGTACAGGATGTGGTGGGGGCGCGACCGGGCGAGGGGGAGCGGATTGTGGGGGCATTGCGCGGTCGCGTTGCCCTCCCCCGCGCAGTCGCAGAATCGGAAGCAGGGTTGTCTGCCGGGGCGCGTCGGGTCGTCGCCGCGCTGCGGGAGGAACACGAACCGCTCACGGTCACAGATGCCTACGCGATTGCCGGGGTGGACGAGACGACAGGCCGCCGTGCCCTGCTGGGCGAACTGACCGGGAGCCTGTTCGCCTGCCATCTGTGGATATGGAGCGAGCGCGTGCTGGCGATGCCGGAAGAACTGCGCCATCCCGCCGACTTCGCGCCCCTGTCGCTGTCGCCGCTTATCGCGGTCTCGGCGGACCCGCTCGGCGGCTGGCGGCACCCGCACGCGCTCGCGTGGGATGTGCTAACACTGCTGCGATTCGTGGAAGGAGACGCGGGGCGGTGGCCTGTGGGCGGAGTTGCTGCACTCGCGGACGATTTCGGGCTGACGCGACATCTCGCACCATCGCTCTGGGTGGCGCAGGAGAGCGCGACGCCACCGGGCAATGCGATTACGTTTCTCGCGTTACTGGCGCAGGGGCGCGGGTTACTCACGGAACACGAGACGAACGGGCGGCGCGTGCCGCAGGTGCCGGACGCGGTGGCGTGGGTACGGCAGCCGTTCGCGGCGCACACCCGCGCATTGTGGGCGACATGGCAGGGGTTGGCGTCGTGGCCGGAAGGCGTGGGCGCGGGGGTGCAACTCTGGGGCGTCGTCTGGCAGGCATTCCGGGGACGGCTGCTCGATGCCCTCGGCGACATGCTGCCGGGGCAATGGCACACGCTGGACAATCTGCTCACCCGTTTTGCCCATGTACGACCGTCGTTACTAGGTGACACGTTCACGGCAGCGAACGCAGTGGGGCAGACCACGCCCGACCGCGACACCCTCACGCGCACCTGCGCCGAGGCAACGATTCGCACCGCGCTGACGTGGTTCGGCGTCGTGCAGTGGGGGCGGGCGGGCAACACCGAGGCAGTGCAACTGACCGATGTGGGTCGGTGGCTGCTCGGACGCGGTCCGGAACCGGTCGTGCCGCCCTTCGGTGCGACCCCGCTCGGCGTGGAAGTGAGCGGGCGAGTGCTCGTGCTGCACCCGGAACCGGCACATCTCTGGCCGTTGCTCGCTATCGCGGGGATCGAATCGCTCGACCGTGTGAGTACGTACCGGATCACTGCGCCGTCACTGCGCCGTGCGCTGCGGCGGGGGCTGAGTGTCGCACAGATCACACGCTTCCTCGCGGGACGCACGGGCGGGGCACTGCCGCCCGCGCTCGTCGCCACTCTCGATGACTGGGC
>JBBRMX010000150.1:0-8850 GCA_038230615.1 Thermomicrobiales bacterium
CGTCGGGTCACTGCTCATCCTCGCGGTGATGCTAGCGGACGATCTGCACGAGCTACCTGTCTGGCCCCGGCTGCTTTGGCAGTTCGGTGCGGCGGCACTGGTCGTGTCGCCGCGCCTATTCGATCACTGGCGCGTCTTGCCGCCGAATATCCAGAGCGGCATCTACATTGATTCGATCCCGAACCCGTTCGGCTCCATGTCTCTTGTCTTGCCGCTTATTGTTGGTATCCCGATCACGCTTCTATGGATCGTCGGTGTGACGAACGCCATTAACTGGATTGACGGGGTGGATGGTTTATCGAGCGGTATCGTCATCATTTCGTCCGTCGTGCTTTTCTTGCATACATTCGTGCGTTTACATCAGTTCACAATTGCCTTGTTGCCGCTGGCGTTGGGGGCGGCTGCTTTGGGGTTTTTGCGCTTCAACTGGTTCCCATCGCGCATCATTATGGGAGACTGCGGGGCGATGTTTCTTGGCTACGCGCTGGCGGTTGTCTCGATCATCGGCGGGGCGAAGATCGCAACCACGGTGCTCGTGCTGATCGTGCCGATTCTCAATGCGATCTGGGCGGTGTTGTTCCGCATCGCGAAACGCACGAACCCGATGCGGGCGGACCAGAGCCACCTCCACTACCGTCTCCTCGCGGCGGGAATGAACCCGCCGCAGATCACGCTTGCAGCGTATGCGGTCTGCGCGTTGAGTGGCGTCTTTGCCCTTGTTGCGAGCAAACAGGTAAAGTTCTTCTTCTTTACGGGGCTTGGCGTCGCTCTTGTCGCTGCACTGATCGTGCTCGCGCTGACGCCGCCGCGCCACGACCCGCCCGCCCCGAATGCCAGCGCGATAGCGGACTGAGATTAGTCTGTCCCGAACAGCGGCAACTGCCGGTGTCGTACCGCGCTCCAGATCGGGCCGCGTTCGTGGCGTGGGAGTGCGGCGACCCGCATGTGCGTCAATCCCACCGCACGCAATGCGGTCGTGACGGTTTCGGTCGCGTGTTCCGGCGTGTTGTTTTCTGCGGAGAGATGAGCAAGCCAAATATCGCGGGGGCGATCGGTCGTGAAGGCGCGGGCGAGTAGGGATGCGCAGGCATCGTTCGAGAGATGCCCGTTTCTGCCGCCGATACGTGTTTTGAGGAATGCAGGATACCTGCTGTTTCGCAGCATCTCGCGGTCGTAATTTGCCTCGATCATCACGAGGTCAGCGGTGCCAATGGCGGTGGTGATCTCGCCGTGATCGCTGCCGAGGTCGGTGAAGACCGCGACGTTGCATCCGTCTGCCTCGACAACGAAACCGAAGGTCTCCGTCGCGTCGTGCGGGACGGCGTGGGGTACCCAGCGCATTTCGCCGATCATAAAAGGGCGGTCGGACGGGAACACGGACGGTGCGACATTCGTCAGCATATGTGTCCGGTGTGCGACCGGTCCGACACAGACCGGGACACCATACCGGTTGTGGAGCAGGGCGGCAGACTGCGTATGATCGCTGTGGAGATGAGTAAGGACAATTGCTCGCAGCGACGCTGGAGCGATGTGAAGGGCGCGAAGGTGGGCAAGTAGGCGTGCGGAGGGAACGCCGCAATCGAGCAATACGGATTCCCCATTGGCGGTGCGAATCAGGGTCGCATTGCCGCTACTGCCACTACCGAGACTGACGACAAACACCCCGCCCCTCCGATTTCGTTTGCCGCGCTTCCTGCACGGCATGGTATGGTATCAGCGAACGATCCCACAAGAAAGAAGGGGTGTCATGGTCATTGATTTCGGTGGAAGAATGCGACCGCCGCGTACTGGTCAACGCGCCACCCTGTCGGGGGAGAACGGGCGTCCGCGCTGGCGGCTTCCTGCAATTGTCGCCGGTGTTCTGGCGACCGCACTCATCGTCCTGTATTCGTCGTCGGGGTTTTGGGTCAATCTCTGGTGGTTCGAGAGCCTTGGCTTCCGCGACGCACTCACGACGCGCTACACCGCGTCACTGCTCTCGTTCCTGCTCGGCACCGCCATCGCCGCACTCTTTCTCACTGCGAATGTTGCGGTAGTTGTCCGGGCGGGGCGCGGGCAGCCACTGCAATTCGGTGGCGTGGAACTGCCGCAGCAGTTGGGGCGGGCGGTGGTCATCGGGGGAGCAGCGATACTGGCACTCTTCTTCGGGTTGGCGACCGCGAACGAATGGGAATTGTTTCTGCGGTATCTCCATCAGGTGCCATGGGGCGCAACCGACCCACAATTCGGACACGACATCAGTTTCTTCGTCTTTACGCTGCCGGTGATTACCTTCTGGCGTGCGTGGACGACTGCATTGATTGTTTTCACGGCGGCTGCGGTAGGGGTTCTGTACGCCGCCCGGATGGGAGCATCGCTCACCGGGGGCGGGTTCCGGTTGCCGCTGGGAATACGCGGCCACGCATCAGTGCTCGGCGCATTGTTTCTCGCCACTACTGCCCTCGGCTACTGGGTAGATGCACAAGAGCTTGTCTACTCGACACGCGGGGTGGTCATCGGTGCGTCGTATACCGAGGTAAATGCCCAACTACCTGCGAACTACATTCTGCTTGGCATCACGGCGGTGGCAGCGGTGTTGTTACTTGTCAATGCGGTGGCGCGGCAGATACCGTTGCTGATCGGTACGTTAGTGGTATGGGCGGTGGCGGCGATTCTCGTTGGGAGTGCGTATCCGGCGGCGGTGCAATCACTGCGGGTGCGCCCGAACGAACTCGATGCCGAAACGCCGTATATCGCACGCAATATCACCGCGACCCGCGATGCATACAACATCGCAAAGGTGACGACGATGCAGGCGACGGGAGTAGGCGACCCGACGCGGGCGGAGATCATCGCGGACGCGGCATCGGTGCAGAATGTCCGGCTATGGGATTACCGCCCGCTGCTGGCGACTTACGGACAGTTGCAGCAGATACGGCAGTATTACCAATTTACGGATGTAGATGTTGCGCGATACACAATTGACGGGCAATACCGGCAGATCATGCTGGCGGCGCGGGAACTGAATCCCGATCTGCTGGCACTGCAATCGCGTACATGGCAGAACCAACATCTCATCTATACACACGGGTATGGTGCGGTAGCGAGCTACGCCAACGAGGTAGTCGGTGAGGGACGCCCTCGCTTCATCCTGAGCAATATTCCCCCCACTGGTCCCACGGGATTGACAATCACGGAGCCGCGCATCTATTTCGGGGAAGTAGCAAACAAGTATGCACTCGTTCGCACGAAGCAGCAGGAGTTCGACCGCCCTGCGGGTGATGATCCCGCCGCACAAAGTGTATACAGCCCGTATACAGGTGGGAAGGGGGTGTCTATCGGCGATCCGATGAGCCGCCTCGTTTTCGCGGCGTACCTCGGTGAGACGAAAGTGCTGCTGAGTGGGGACATTACCGGGGAGTCGCAGATACTGCTGCGGCGCACGATTGACGAGCGATTACGGAGTGTCGCGCCATTCTTGCGCTACGACCGCGACCCCTATCTTGCGCTGGTTGATGGGCGGCTCGTCTGGATCAACGATGCATATACCGCGACTGCGCTCTATCCGTATGCGACTCGTACGGCAGCGCAACCGACCGGTATCGGCGCAGATGGCGCGTTCAATTATATCCGTAATAGCGTAAAAGCGACGGTGGATGCGTACGATGGTACGGTGCGTCTCTACGTGACTGACCCGACTGACCCGATTATTCGGACGTATCAGCGTATCTATCCGTCGCTGTTTCAGGCAGACGAGGCAGTGTCACCCGCGCTCCGTGCACAGTTTCGGTATCCGGAGGACTTGTTCAATGTGCAATCGAGCGTCCTGACACGCTATCACGTTACGGTGCCGAATGTCTTCTACGGCAGTGAGGATCAATGGGCGGTTGCAAACGAACTGGTCGGACCGAAGAAGGAGATACAACCGATAGAAGCGTACTATGTGCTGTTGCGGCTGCCGGGAGAGCAGAAGGAAGAGTTCGCGCTCGTCCGTCCGTTTACACCGGGTGGGACCGGGGCGAGCACGCGGCAGAATATGGTCTCGATTTTTGTCGCGAGATGCGACGGGGAGAATTACGGCAAACTCGTGTCATATGAGTTCCCGCGACAGGTCAATGTGCAGGGACCGCAACAGATCGAGTCGCGGATCAACCAAGAACCGGACATATCCAAGGAGATTACACTCCTCGACCAGTCGGGTTCACAAGTAATCTTGGGAAATCTGTTGATTATCCCGGTTGGAAACTCGCTGCTGTATGTCGAGCCGCTCTATGTGCAAGCAACGAATAGCCCATTCCCAGAACTGAAGCGGGTAATCGTCGCCTCGCAGAGCAAGGTGGTGATGCGGAATAACCTACCAGACGCGATCAATGCGCTACTTGGAAGCGATACGCCCGTATTGCCGCAAACATCCACCGGGACGAGTGGGGTAAATTTGCCTGCGATGGTTCCGGGCGATCAGCGAATGCAGGCACAGGACGCGCTCAATCACTACCAACGGGCGCAGGATGCTCTGAAGACGGGGGACTTTGCGACATTCGGCAGCGAACTCGCGCTGGTGCAGCAAATCCTTCAGCAACTGAGTGGCACGCCTGCCCCGGCGGTGCCGGTAGGTACGCCCCCGTCTGGCACGCCGGTGATACCGACCGTTGTGCGCGGCACACCGGTGACGGTAACGACGCGCCCCTAAATCGAAGGGGGAAGACCGACGAAGAGGGCGCGACCGACACGTATGTGGGTCGCGCCCTCTTCGATGGCGATTTCGAAGTCATCGGACATACCCATCGAGAGGATCGGGAAGGAATGCGGTGCGAATTGGCGGCGCAGGTCGTCCCGCAGTTCACACAAGCCAGAGAAGGCTGCGCGGATCGCATCGGGATCGTCGGTATGGGGTGCGATCGTCATAAGCCCGTTGGCGGAGAGTGACGGGCAATTTTCCAATACATATCCCATAAGGTCACTTAATTCGTCTTGTTCTGCGCCTTGCTTTGTGTCTTCGGCATTTATGTTCACTTCAAATAGTACAGAATATGGCGCACGATTCTGGCGAACGCATTCTTGATGGAGAGCGGTAGCGAGGCTCCGACGATTGAGCGAATGGACAACATTGAAGGCATTCACCACATCACGCGCTTTATTGGATTGGAGATTGCCGATCATATGTGTCGTCACATGCGGTGGGAGGGGAGGACGATCGCCACGAACGCCAAACTTGACGAGGGCGTCCTGCACGCGGTTTTCGCCAAGATCGGTGACGCCCGCTGCGATAAGGGCGTCCACCGCGTCGCGCCCGACGCTTTTCGTGACACCGATCAGCGTAATGTCTGTGGGGTTGCGGTTGGCACGCTGGCTCGCCGCGCCAATGCGCTCGCGGATGCGGGCGACATTTTCATAAACGATTGTCTCGGTCTCCGTCATCAATGTTCTCCGATACGGAGCATGACCGCGAATCGTCCTTCACGCTCGCCTTGCGCGATAGCATAGCGATGCGAAAAGAATTGTGCGCCCTGCGTAAGGGTACAGATGCTACTCGTGGTGATCTGGACATCAGCGAGACCAGCGAGACGGAACTGGTGGCGGTTCGCTTCCCAGAGATCGAGGCGTGAACGATCGCTACCGTCGTCACTACGGACGACGAGTGCGGCACCGGGGAATGCCGCCACGAATTGCGCGGCGACTTCCTCACCGACAATGTAGACTGCCGGTCCAATGCTCGGCCCGATGACGGCGTGGAGATCCGCAGGGTGGCTTCCGAACGAAGCAGACATCGCGTGTACCATCGCAGTTGCCATGCCCGCGAGTGTGCCGCGCCACCCGGCATGACCAAGACCGATCACGCGCCGCACAGGATCAATCACAATGAGTGGGACGCAATCGGCGAAGCACATACACAGTGTCAGCCCGGTTGTGTCGGTGAGCATCGCATCGGTATCAGCGACGATGCTAACGGGCGTCCGCGCTCCGCGCCCTGCGTCTGCTTGTGTGACGACCGTCACATGAGTGCCGTGGATCAGCCCCGGCATGACAGTATCATCGAGACCGCTCCCGGTTGTTGCGAGCCACGCAACGCGGTTTGCGATCACGGCATCGGGGTTGTCACGCCCAGTCGAGATGCTCATGTCGCCGCCGAGGGGCATAGATGCATCGCGGGTGGTGATACCGTGACGGAGCCACGGAAACTGTGCAAGAGACGATAACCGTACAGGTGTGGGCATCGCCACGCGCATCACGAACCGCCGTTCCGGGCGTAATCGAGCAGAATGCGATCTACGAGGTCCTCGACTGGCGCAAGGTCGTCAGTGAAGATTTGTGGCCCCGGCACTGCTTCCCGCATATTGCCGGACTTCAGGGCGAGATCGCCGATGGCAACTGCGGACGAAGCAGGGTGCACGACGCGCTCGGCGTTGATATTCGCGGTAAAGTTTTCCAGCCGCGAATCGCCGCGCGTGCCGATCACCATCGTGTTTGTGTAGCCGGCGGCATCAATGCGATAGACATGCGGGAAGACGGAGCGCATCGTGTCGCTGATGACATCTACAAGGCGGTAGTCGGTCGCAGAACGCCCCGCATTGACGATGAATGTACCGTTATCGTTCAGATGGGTGTATGCCTCCTGAAAAAATTCTCGCGTCGTCAACTGGAAGGGAATATACGGCTGTTTATAGGCGTCCACCGCGATAATGTCGTATTTCTTCTCGGTTGATTTGAGATAATACCGCCCGTCCTGCACGATGACGTTGAGGTTCGGCTCATTCATATTGAAGAACTGCCTGCCGACATTGACGATTTCCGGGTCAATTTCTACCCCATCTACACGGAGTTGCGGTCCGAAGGCATCGAACATCCGCTTGGCGGCGGTGCCACCGGCGAGACCAATGAAGCAGACATCTTTCACTTTATCCGCACGCTGATCCGCAACGAAATACGGGGCAACGGTGAAGTAATCCCACGGGCCTCGTGTGAGCGGTTGGGTCTTCGCGCTCGGGAAGTACATGGAATGGATGGCATGTCCCTCATTCAGCACGAGTTCATACGCACCGGTATCATGATTTTCGACGACCTGGATAAAGTTATATGCAGATTCACCCTGCCAGATCGCGGTGCGATTGCCCTCGACGGGGCGAACAAAGCCTCGTTCACCGAACGAACTGATGAGCAGCATAATGACGAGCAGCGCGATATTGACCCCGATCAGCACCGGGCGACGCTCCGGCGCGGGGAGGCTCAGCAACCCGATCAGTGATGCTGCAAGCAGGATGACCGCGAACAAATAGAAAGTGCGAAAGGTTCCTAAGCGGGGGATGAGCAGGAATGTCGGTACGAATGTGCCGATAATGCTCCCAACGGTGCTCAGTGCATAGAGCGATCCGGCGGTATTGCCCGCACCTTTGAGCGATTCGACCGACAAACGGATCGCGAACGGGGAGACACAGCCAAGCAAGGTGACTGGCACTGCGAAGAGCAGGATTGTTCCGGTGAGCGAACCATAGAATGCGCCGATAGAGATCGAGGCGAATGCGTCGAGACTCTTGGCGAGAATGGGGCGAGAGAGGACAGGAATCAGCCCCGCCGTGAATGCGGCAACGGTCGTGATCGTATACAGGACGTTGCGCGACGGATAGCGATCCGCGATGCGCCCACCGACCGTGTAGCCAATGGAGAGATAGATGAGTGTCAGTCCGATCAGATTCGCCCAGATAAAGAGCGACGTGCCAAAAAAGGGCGCAAGGAGGCGGGAAGCGGCAAGCTCGATCCCGATGCTGACGCCGCCACTCACGAACACGACGAGGCGAAGAACCCAATCGCTCTGACGCACTGCGGGTTGCGCCCCCTCAATAACGGCAGTGGGGTCGAGGGTGCGAGCCATATCTCCTCCGAGGGTTTGGGTCGAAATCGGGTATCTTCGGGAGCGGAGTATACCATACGTAGCGGTTGCCCATTGCCCGCACCGCACGCCTCGCGTACCATGACCAACAATGGCACGGGCAGGCGGCACCGTATAACAGAGATCGAGGGACGAACGATGGAAGACTATCAGCCACTCTTCACCGAGTTAATCAAACTTGCCGACCGTGTCACGATGGCGCGCCTCGGTCTGATTAAAGACACGACACTTGCACCCGATGGCGATAAACCCGCCGGAGGGCAATTTGTGACCGACAACCCGGAGCAGTGGGAAAATTATCTCTCGTACTTCCGGCAGACGCTCGCGTATCTTTCCGCATCGGTGCGGGATGCATATGCAACGCTCGACAGCCCTGCGACTCCTGTCCAACTGGATTAGACACACCCGAAGAGACTGTCGGTAGGAAATGAACCGCCCCCGCAGTCTTTTTGTCATATCGCACACGTTGTCCACGAACCGAGTGCCGAAACCGGAGAGGGAGCGCAGACAATGAGCGTCGAATTGACTGACCGCATCGCCGTCGTGACGGGCGCGGGACAAGGTATCGGAGAAGCAGTCGCACGCAAACTCGCGGAACGTGGGGCGCGAGTGATCGGGGTAGATATTCGCGCCGATCAACTTGCTGCTGTGATGAAGAGTATCAGTGGCGAGGCAGTCGTACAGGATGTAACTGATGCCGCCGCCGACGCTGCCTTGATCGAGCGCATCCACCAGATATACGGACGAATAGATATTCTTGTCAATGTGGCGGGCGGGTTGCTCGACGCAGCACGAGGCATCGAGGCCGTCACGCTCGATCAATGGCATCGCGTCGTTGCGCTCAATATGGATGCACCATTCTATCTTTGCAAAGCAGTAACGCCGATCATGAAGGCACAAGGGAGCGGGCGCATCATCTCGGTCGGCTCCGGCGCGGGGCGCAGCCATAGCCGCAGTAAGGTGCTCCCATACGCGGTCGCAAAAGC
>JBBRMX010000151.1:0-8756 GCA_038230615.1 Thermomicrobiales bacterium
ACCGAAACGCCCACCCCGAAGCCGCCGACCGCAACGAACACCCCCGTGCCGAAGCAGGTGCGCGTCACGGTACAGCGGGTGGAAATCAATGTGCTCAACCCGATCTACCTCCCCGCGATTGACACCGAAAAGACGACGATCACGACGGTTCTCACGACGACCGGCACCTACGCGAAAGAATCCTTTGTGGCGCATCCCGCCCCGTGGACGGAAAGCAACGGGCGCACGACGATCAGCACCACTGATACGGCAACCAACCCGCTCCTCGTCCCCGACCACCAGACGAGCGTGAATGTCACAATCACTGCAGAGATACGTACAACTGCGGGGGAGACCCTCACGGTTACTGCGGAGCAAATTATCGGCGTTGGGGAATATCGCAGCGGTAAGACCTTTGCACTGCTCCGAAACCCCGGCACCGGCACCGCCAATATTACCCTCGTGATCGCCGCTGCCCTCGTCTAACCGTCCCATAACATCCTGCAAGTAGCACCATGTCGCTTCGCGTGCGATACTTGGCGGTTGGCGGCGGGGAAATGCTGCTCGCCTATAGATACGCGAAAGGCATAGCAAACGTGCGTCATCCCATCCGTAAAGATATTCGCAATGTGGCAATTATCGCCCACGTTGATCACGGCAAGACCACCCTCGTGGATGGTTTGCTCAAGCAGTCCCACGTCTTCCGCGATCCTGAATCGGCGGGGACGCTCATCATGGACAGCAACCCGCTGGAGCGGGAACGAGGCATCACGATCCTCGCCAAGAACACCGCGGTGATGTACGAGGGCGTCAAAATCAATATCATTGACACCCCCGGTCACGCCGATTTCGGCGGCGAGGTCGAGCGCGTGCTGAATATGGCGGACGGCTGCCTCCTACTCGTAGACGCGGTGGAAGGCCCGATGCCGCAGACCCGCACCGTCCTGACCCATGCCCTCACACTCGGTCTGCGACCCATCGTGGTCGTCAACAAGGTGGACCGCCCGAATCGCCGCATTGACGATGTGCTGGAGCGGACGAGCGATCTCTTTCTTGCACTCGCTACCGAGGCCGACCAACTCGATTTCCCGGTACTCTATGCGGTTGCACGGGACGGGCGAGCAGGGACATCGCCGGATGACCTTTCCGACGATCTGCGACCGCTCTTCGATGCGATTTTGAAGTACATCCCGCCGCCGCTCGGTGACATCGAGGGGCCGTTCCAGATGCTCGTTGCGTCGCTGGATTACGATACGCATCGCGGGCGCATCGCGGTCGGGCGCGTCTCGCGGGGCAGCATCGGCGCGGGGCAGACGATTGCTCGTGTCTCACTGGACGGCACGCAGACCCCCGCTCGCATCACCTATGCCTCCACCTACGACGGTCTGCGCCGCGTGGATGCGGAGCGCGTCGAGGCAGGTGACATCGTCGCGCTGACGGGCATCGCCAATGTCACGATCTCCGATACGCTGGCGGACCCCGAACACCCCGAATCGCTCCCCGCGATTGCGGTCGAGGACCCGACGCTGCGCCTCTCGTTCGGCGTCAATACATCGCCATTTGCGGGGCGCGAGGGAAAGTACGTCACGTCGCGCCAGATTCGTGACCGACTCAACCGCGAATTGGAAACGAATGTCTCACTGCGCGTTGACGAGACCGAGAAAGCCGATGTCTTCCAAGTCTCCGGGCGCGGCGAATTGCATCTCGCGGTGCTGGTCGAGACGATGCGCCGCGAAGGGTACGAGTTCGAGGTTTCGCGCCCCGAAGTGATCCTGCGGCGCACCGACGAGGGGCTGCTCGAACCGATGGAACGTCTCATCATTGATGTGACCCCGGAGTACAACGGGCCGGTGAACGAATTGCTCGGCCCCCGCCGCGCTATCCTGCTCAATTTGCAGCAGGACGACGAGGGGCGCGTGCGGATGGAGTTCACAGTGCCGACGCGGGGCTTGATCGGCTTCCGCAATGCGCTGCTGACCGCCACACGCGGCACCGCGATCATGGGCAGCGTGTTGCTCGGCTACGAACCGTTCGCAGGTGAGATCGTCAGTCAGCGCGGCGGCGCACTGCTCGCCTCCGAACCGGGCGCGGCGACGACATTCGGGTTGCAGAACGCACAGGAACGCGGCACGACCTTCATCGAGCCGCAGACGCCGGTGTATGCAGGCATGATTATCGGCGTGCAGCCGCGTGAGGGCGATCTGGCGATCAACGCGGCGAAAGAGAAGAAACTGACCAATATGCGCTCGTCGTCCGCCGATCTCGCTATCCGCCTCACGCCGCCGCTCGATATGAGCCTCGATAAGGCGTTGGACTTTCTCAACGATGACGAACTGCTCGAAGTAACGCCGCAAAATCTGCGCCTCCGCAAGCGGTTCCTCGATGCCAACGAGCGGGCGCGGATGCAGAAAAGCAACCGGACCTCGTAGCGATGGTGGGCGGCGGCATCCCCCTGCTGGCGGCAATCTACGACCCGGAGGGGCGCATCGGTGCGCTCCTTCCAGTAGAATTGCCGCTGCTCATGCCGCATTTCTCCACTGTCACCGTCGTGTGCCGCCCCGATACGCTCCCCGCGACGGTCGCAATGCTCCGTACGGGCGGCGTCCATGTCGTCGTGGATGATGCGCTGACGATCAATCCGCGCCCGTATATGCTCCGCTACGCTGCCGCCCGCCCCGACTGGCATCATGTCCACATGGGAGATTTCGACAGCGCATTGCATTGGGCGCGGTACCACCCCGACGAACTCGACCGCGCCAATGCGACTATCGCGGCGCACGATTTCGTACTGCTCGGCAGGACTGCCCGCGCCATCGGGACCTTGCCCGATGCACAACGCGAAACCGAACACGTCATCAATGCGATGTTCGCTTCCACCACGGGCGGCGTCGAAGCGTGGCGCATCGGGGAACCGGACGGCGCGATTGCCGACATCTGCGCGGGAGCGTGGGGCTTCTCACATGCCGCATTGCGTGCCTTGGCACCCCGCATTGCCGCAACTGACATTGCGTTTCATGCCGAATGGCCGCTGCTCGCCCGCGACACGGCAGGGCTACACTGTGCCTATCTCCCTACCGACGGCATGGAGTACGAGACCGCCGACCGCTACACGGACGCAATCGCGGCGGCGGGCGGTGCCGAGGCGTGGCACGCCGCGCAATCCACCGATGCCCGTCAATGGCAATTTCGCCTGCGCTACGTGAGTGAAGTGGCAGAGTGGCTGGCGAATTGCCCGCCCCGGTAACTCACATCGCCACATCTCATTGGCAAGCCTGCCCCAACGGTTCGGGGACACAGTCTTCCGCCGTCCCTATGAAAGCATCGCCCGATGCGCCCGTGTTCGCTATCGTCAACTATGCATCTCACAGATATACATCTTTGCGGTGCTGCGAATCTGTCGGGAACCACAAATCCTCCGTCTCCGTAGTATCATTTGAGTGCAAAATCATTGCGGATACGTCACGAAGGCGGGGACATGGTCACATTGCTTGCCGCGTCATCGTTCGATAGCGGCGGGGTCGCAACAGCGGTCGGTGCGCTGCTTGTAGTCGTCGCGCTCGGTCTGCTTGGTGCCGAACTCGTCGGCCCGACGCACGGCACGGCGGCGGCAGGCGCAGCCGTGGTGCTCGTCGCCGCGATGATCGTGCTGACGTGGCAGGGGAACGGGCAGATCGCGGCGGGGTTGCTCGTCGCGCTCTTGCTCGCATTCGCCCTCTTTCTCGCCCTCGCCGTGTGGGAAATCGTGCGCTTGCGCCAGCGGCGGGCGACGACAGGCGCGGCAGGCTTGATGGACGCCCTCGGCACGGTGCGCGAGCCGCTCGTGCCGCAGGGCACGGTCTTCGTCAATGGTGAGTTGTGGAGGGCGGCAACGGCAGACGGCGCACCCGTCGCGGTCGGGGAGCAGGTGCGTGTCGTGGCGATGCGCGGGCTGACGCTCGTGGTCGTCCCCGTCGCGGCGACGGAGACTACACTGCCGCCGCCGCCTGTGCCGCCTTTTTCGGTTGTCTCGTCGTCTTCATCAGGGGGAATAGCATGAACAGTTCGAGCGGGAGTTCGGCAGCGGTGGCGTTGCTCGTCGCCGCAGTAATCCTCGTCATTTTCCTCTTCTTCTCGGTCCTGAAGATCACGCAGGAGTACGAGCGCGGCGTCATTTTCCGCTTCGGGCGGCTGGCGGGGGTGCGTGGCCCCGGCATTATCCTACTCGTACCGTTCGCGGAGCGGATCGTCAAGGTGGACCTCCGTACTGTCACGACCGACGTACCCGCCCAAGAAGTCATCACGCGGGACAATGTGACGGTGCGCGTCAACGCCGTTGCATACTTCCGTGTCGTGGACCCGCAAAAGTCGGTCGTGCAGGTGGTAGATTTCGTCCGTGCCACGTTGCAAATCTCGCAAACGACGCTCCGTAATGTGATCGGGCAAGTAGAACTCGACCAGTTACTTTCCGAGCGCGAACAGATCAACCAGCGGCTGCAATCCATTATTGATGAGCAAACCGAGCCGTGGGGCGTCAAGGTGAGTATCGTCGAGATCAAAGATGTCGAGTTGCCGCAGACGATGCAGCGGGCAATGGCGCGGCAAGCAGAAGCCGAGCGCGAAAAGCGGGCGAAGATCATCCATGCACAGGGCGAATTCGAAGCGTCGCAGCAACTCAACGCTGCCGCGATGGTGATGGGGCAATCCCCCATCGGTATTCAGTTGCGCTATCTTCAGACGCTCACGGAGATCGCGTCGGAGCGCAACAGCACGGTGATCTTCCCGCTGCCGATTGACCTGCTCAGCAGCCTCATGAACCGCCCGACCGACAGCGGTGGCACTAACGGCAACAACGGCAACAACAGCGGCACGCACGCCCCCGCGCCGATCCCCCCCGGCGCACCCCGCCGCGCATACGATTTTGAACCCGTCCCGGCGATCCGCACCGACGACTAAGACGAAAGAGAGTGCGTAGGGGTAGGCTTCTGTCTACCCCTATCGCCGCGTACAAACACCTGCGTATAGAGAACAGAAAGAGACAGAACGCCTCAGAGGAGCCGCCGGAGTATTTTGCCGGCGGGCGAACGCGGCAGTTCCGTACGAAACTCGAAGCGGCGTGGCACTTTCACCGCCGCCAGCTGTGCGCGACAGAAGCGGCGCAACTCGCTCGCGGTCGGCGGCTCTCCGTGCGGCACAATCACCGCCCGCACGACTTCGCCTCGCGTAGCGTCCGGCATCCCTAGCACCGCCACTTCGCGTATACCGGGGTGTTGGAGTAATACTGCCTCGACTTCCTCCGGCACGACCTTCACCCCGCTTACATTAATGCGGAGCGAACGCCGCCCCTCGAGATAGTAATTGCCCGCTGCATCCTGCCGCGCCATGTCGCCCGTCCAAAGCCAGCCGTCACGCAGAGCGTTTGCAGTCGCGGTGGGGTTATCGAGGTAGCCGTGCATCACTGCGGGAGTGCGGACGATGAGTTCCCCGGTCTCCCCTGCCGTTACATCGTTGCCCGCGTCGTCCACAATCCGCGCCTCCACGCCGGGGTAGGGCGTGCCGATGCTGCCGTACGGTGTGCCTCCTTGTGGCGTGGTCAGCATCGCGCCGCCCTCGGTAGACGCATATTCTTCCAGCACTGCTGCACCATATCGCTGCGCGGTCGCATCGCGTACCGGGCGCGGTATCGTCATGCTCCCTGTGCGTACTACCTGTAACGCGAGACCGAGCGGCGGCGGACGGCGTTGATCTGTGAACAGATGGAGCGTTGCGCCTGTACCCATCAGTGCGGTTACGCCGTGCGCCGCCATTTCCTCTTCCATGTGTGCGGGATCGAGCGTCTGCGAGAGGATCACGGTACCGAAACGGGAGACGAACTCGCAAAACGAGCGCAGATGGAGATATGAAACCCCCGGACGGAAGAAAATCTGTGGTGTCTGTTCCCACCACACGGGCAAATCTCGCCGCCATATCAACGCCCGATGCGAGACGCGAGCGAGTTTCGGCGTCGTTCCCGTTGTGCCGGATGTGGAAATGAGTGCGGCGATAGCCTCCCCGCCGCCCGTTGCGGAGCGTCGCGCCGCCTCATCTACCGCGTCACGCCCCGGCGTGCCGGGGAGGGCGAGCGGCAGGGCAGGTACATCGAGATAGTCGGGGCGCGTTCTTCCGTCGGCAGTCAGCAGGAGCGCGATGCGGGCGCGGGTGAGGAGGGGCGCATATTCCGCAGCGGTAAGCGTCGGCGCGAGATAGAGCAGCGTGAGATCGGCGCGGAAACAGGCGAAGACAGTGAAAATGAGATCGTCGCTCGGCGGCTCGATGATGGCTGCGACATCGCCGGGAGCGAAACCCGCCTCCACAAGTAATGCGGCGCGGCGGTTCACCTCGTCGCGCATCTGCATGTAGGTCCAATGATGGTCGCCGTAGATGAGTGCTACCGTATGCGGGAGGCGGGCAGCCCCTTCATCTACGAGATGCTCGGCGCGAACGGGAACGGGGGGCAACATGTGTACCTCTTTACCCTGTTTACTCTGTGATCCGGGAAGATGTGCAACAGAGACGGAGATTGCGAGTAGTTCCCTCGCCCAACCGTATTGAGAATACCACGGATACACGATTAATGACGTAGTATCTCGCGCGATAACTAAAGGAAATAAATAAAATCAATAAAAGTATTGACAAAATTGATTTAAGCATGTATCTTCATGGGTATAGAGATGTGTTTCGCAAGAGTGTGCACTGGAGGTCGGCAATGGCAATGATCGAAGCGGGGGGATGGCGTGTAAGCCTGCGGGCGGAACGGTTGCCGTCTGCCCCGCCCGTTGCGTGGCGGGACGATGACCCGGCAGCGGTCGCGGCGCGGGTGCGGCAGGAATTGGGCGCGGATCGTCTCCGGTGGGAACGCGACGTGTGGCGTCTTCAAGCGGGGGGACGATAAATGGCGAACGAGAAGCCTATCTATCCCGCACCCCGGCAAGACCCGGTCACCGGGGAGCCGCTCCTCATTACGCGGTTGGAAGGCCCAACGACAGGTATCACGCTGGAAGGGCGGTTTTCCTTCGGGGTCGGGAGTAGGCTCGATGCGTTGAGCGCGGAGCACCGCGCCTTCGTGGAGGTTTTCATCAAGAACCGGGGCATCATCAAAGACGTGGAGGGCGAACTGGGGATTTCCTACCCCACCGTGCGGGCGCGTCTAGACGATGTCATTCGCGCAATGGGCTATGCGCCCTATGGCGGCACGAGCGGTACGGGTGACACAGGTAGCACAAGCGGCGAGAGCGATGCTGCCCTGCCCCCGTCTACTCCTGCCCCGCCGACCGAGGACGAACGGCGGGCATTGCTGGCGGATGTTGCGGCGGGGCGCATCTCTGCGGCAGAGGCGGCGACCTATCTGCGCGGCGAAATGGGCTTCCGCGCCCGCCGCAAACCGACAAAGGAGCGATAACACCATGGAGAACACCAGTAATCGCATCGAACGGACATTTGCATTGGCAGCGGGCGCGGTGCCGCAGATCGTCTGCCGCAACCCCGCCGGTTTCGTGGAGGTGCGCGGCGAGGCACGCGACGATGTTGCGGTCGTCGTGACGTGCGACCCGCCCGATGCCCTCGCACGCGGCGTCGAGATCACCGTGGAGCAGCAGGGCGAGCGGGTATTCGTCGAGGCAAAATGGCCCAGTACATTAGGGTGGATGCGGGCGACCCGTGTGCGCGTGACGATGCAGGTTCGTACGCCGCGCCGCAGCGATGTAGAGATGGACATCGCGAGTAGTGACGGGCGCATCGAGGATATTGACGGCGCAATTCAGGTGCAGTCAGCAAGCGGCGATCTTTCCGTCACCAATCTCGCGGGGTCAATCCACATCCAGAGTGCCAGCGGCGATATACGCGCCGCCGGATTGCGCGGGCGGGCGGAGATTCGCACCGCCAGCGGCGATGTGACAGTCGTACGTGCTGCGGATGCTCTGACGATCCGCACGGCAAACGGCGATGTGCAGATAGACGACATCGCGGGTACGCTCATCCTCCACACCGCCAGTGGCGATGTCCACGTCCAGCGGAGCACATTGACCGCGTGTGAGATGCAGACAGCGAGCGGCGATCTGGAAATTGCCACGTCACTTGCGCCCGCAGGCTCGTACGAGTTCCAGACGGTCAGCGGCGATATACGCCTGTTTGTGCCACAAACTACGAGCGCAATGCTTTCGTGGACGACTATCTCCGGCGATCTCTCGTCCGCGTTGCCCGCCGAACGGCAGGGGGGCAAGCGCAATGGCACGCTCATCGTTAATGGCGGCGGCGTGGCGGTACGCGTCAAAACCGTGAGCGGGGATTGCGACCTCCGTATTGCGAATGACTTGCCCGCGTTGCTCGCATCGCCCACATCGCCGGTGGATGCGGCGACGGTTGCAACCGCTCGCCCGACGCAAACGTCTCCCTTCTTGGTGGACAATGCTCCTCCCGCGCCGCGAGAACCGGAGGCGGAAGCGGACACTCCGCCGGAAACGCTCGCAATTTTGCAGTCGCTGGAGCGTGGCGAACTGACGATAGAGGAAGCCATGCGCCAGCTTGCCGCCCTCGAAAACTGACCGCATATCGGGAACCGAAAACCGTCCCCCTGTATCACGACGTAGGGGGACGGTTTGTGTGCCGGTTGCGGACAGGAAATTGCGATTACGTGTATGCGGCAGCGAAACGTACCGTGTGCCGGAATATACAAGCAAAATAAGTATTTTCTGCAATGAAAGATCGTCGGTTGCCGTTGGAGCGGTGGTACGCTACCCTAGCGATATCCGCTTGGTAGGGTGTGC
>JBBRMX010000152.1:0-8753 GCA_038230615.1 Thermomicrobiales bacterium
AACCATCTGGATATTGCGAGTATCGATGTGCTTGAAGATGCGATTGCTGTGTTCGACGGTACGGTACTGACGATCTCGCACGACCGCTACTTCCTCGACCGCACCTGCACGCGCATTCTCGAAGTAGAAGACGGCGAAGTGCGCGAATATCTCGGTGGGTATACTGCCTATGCCGAACAGAAGGAGCGTGAGCGCACCCCGCCGCCTGCGCCGGTGCCGCCGCCCGCCGCAAAACCGAAGCCCGCTCCGAAACCGAAACCGAAACGATAGCGGCACGAACTCTACCCGAAAGGATTACGCGATATGGGAGCGGCACCGACGACACCGACAACAACCACGGGTACAGTCACGGTCACGACTACGTATCTCCATCTGCCAGATCGTACGGCATTCCGCCCTGCATTCAGCGATAACCCCGATCTTTCTGTAGTGCAGGCGCGGGAACCGCTCGTGCCGTTTTATCGCTTTCTGTACCGCACGGTGGGCGAAGGGGTCACATGGACGGAGCGGCTCAAGTGGTCGGACGCGCAGTTGGGGGCGTATCTCGCACTGCCGACAACGACGCTTTTCGTGCTGCACTATCGCGGCACACCCGCCGGGTACGTCGAGTTAGACACGGCAAGCGAGGAACCGGACACCGAAATTGCCTATTTCGGGCTATTTGCGGCATTTCGCGGGAGAGGGTTTGGGAAGCATTTCTTCTCGTGGGGCGTGCAGCGGGCATTTGATGAAGGTGCGGGGCGCGTCTGGCTGCATACGTGCACGCTCGACAGCCCGATTGCGCTGGTCAATTACCGGGCGCGGGGTTTCGTTCCCTATCGCACCACGACGCAAGATGAAGCAATCGAGCAGGGCGAGCAGGGCGAATAGGACGCGAGAGGACGTACTATGCGGGTGCGGGAGGCGACACGAGACGACGCGGCGGCAATCGCACAGCTCCATCTCGACAATTGGCGCGGGCATTATCGCGGCATGATGCCCGATGACGCGCTGGACGCGATCACGTATGCCTCGCGCCTTGCGCATTGGGATGGTGTCTTCGCTGACGGCTCGGAGTTCGTCTACGTGATCGAGGAGGGCGACGGGAGGCAAGTGCGCGGCATCGCGTCCGGCGGGGCAGTGCTGCATGACGAACCCGATTACCGGGGCGAGTTGTATGTGCTGCATGTGCGCCCGGAGATGCGCGGGCAGGGGGCAGGGCGGGCATTGGTCGGCGCAATCGCGCGGCGACTGGCGGATGAAAGCATCGGTTCGATGCTTGTCTGGGTGCTGCGCGACAACCATTCCGCCCGCCGTTTCTATGAGAGGCTGGGCGGGCAGTTCGTCCGCGCACAGGCAACGCCATTTCAGGGCGTCATGCTGCCCGAAGTCGGCTACGGCTGGCGCGACACTGCGACGCTGCTGCGCGGGGAGCCGTCGTAATCGCGTTTGTTTATCGCCGTGTTTGTTCCTGTGCCACTGCTGCGACGATCTCCTCTATCGTCACGCGGTAGCAGTGCGTCCCTGCAACCAGCGTGAGCAGGTCGCCGCGCAAGGTGACATGGATAGGCGCGAGCGTGTGTCCGGCGTCGTTCACGAGACGGATTGCGGCGACCGTTTCGCGCCGCCCGTTGTCGTGCAGACGGCAGAGTGTGACCCCTCCCGCGCCGTCCCCGTCATCGAACAGCACATAATCCTGCCAGATCGCAAACCCCGCCGCCCCCTGCGTCACGCCGTACCACGCGGTCGCCGCACGTTCGCCGCGCACTTGCACGAGTGTGTCACCGGGAGCGTAATAGCACCACACGACGGTTTCGGAGGTCGCGTTGATTGCATAGCAATCTTCGATGTCCGCGACCCGTTCGGGCGCGAGATAATCGTAGCGATGCGTGGTGTCGGTGTCCCAGAGTACCAGCCCTGCTGCCCCGACTGGCTCCCGCGATCCCGTCCCCGCGATGCCGTCGGCAGTGTAGGCGACCCAGATGCGCCCGCGCTCGGTTGTCTGGACATCGCGGATGGACTCGCCGAGCAAGAACCGCCCTGCGGTGTCGCCCTGCCGCGTGAAGAGATGGGCATTCAGGGTGTTGCCGCCGCGCTCATCGGCGGCGATCAGCAAGATGTGTTCATCCGGGAGCGGCTGCACGAAACGGAAGGGCGTGTATTGCCGCCCGATGGGGTAATGCGTCACTGCCGCGCCGTCGGTGCGAACGACAACATATTCGCGGGCATCGTCGCCGTGTTCCGGCGAGGCGGCGAGCACATAAAGTGCCCCGTCCCAGCCTGTGCTGGCGACAACAGGTGCGAAGCCGTAGAGATGGTCTGCGAGATCGAACCATTGTGCGGTGGCGAATACGAGCGACACTGCCCGCCCGGTCTGGATCACGGGAAATCCTTTACTGCGAGAGGGTCGGGGATGCGAAGCGTGGTACGCTGTCTCTAGGCCGCGCTCAATACCGTGGCTGCCCCGCGATTAACGATGATCGTGTGTTCCCATTGCGCCGCCCAACCGCCGTCTGCGGTGCGGACCGTCCAACCGTCGGGGTCAACCGTGACGCGGTACGAGCCTTCGACGAGGATCGGCTCGACGGTGATGACGAGACCTTCCTGCAACAGCGTACCGGTACCTGCACGCCCGACGAACGGTACATCGGGGGCCTCGTGCATCACATGTCCCAAACCATGTCCCGAAAAACCCCGCACGAGATTGTACCCGCGCGATTCGCCGTATTGCTGCATCGCCGCGCCGATGTCGCCCGTGTGCTTCCCCGCGACGGCTGCCGCGATACCCGCCTGCATCGCCCCGCGTGCGGCATCAATCAACGCCTGTCGCTCCGCTGTTACCGCACCGATAGCAACGGTGATTGTTGCATCGCCGCAGTAGCCGTCGAGCAGCATCCCCGCATCAATACTCAGCACATCGCCCTCATGCAGCACGGTGCCGTTCGGGACGCCGTGCAACACCGCATCATTGACCGAGGTATTGATGCACCCCGGAAACCCTTCCTCGGTGTGGAAAACCGGGACCGCGCCAAGCCGGGCGATATATGCCTGTGCGTAGTCGTCCAGTGTTTGCGTTGTCATGCCGGGGTGCGCCATCTTTGCCAGTTCGCGTAGTAGTTTCGCCGTCGCACGGTTCGCCCGACGCAAGCCGAGAACATCCGCCCGTTTTCCGATCACCATCGCGTCTCTCCGATCTACTCGCTACCGTTTCTCTCTACTTGTTACGATGATGCGGCGACGGCTTGTGCCCGTTTGCGCGTCTCCGGCAGCATGAGCGCAAGCGGGATGCCAACAATCGGAATGAGCGTGAGCATCTGAATGACGGCGGGCAACCCGATACGGTCCGCGATCAGCCCGCAGAGGATCGTGCCGAGCGCACTGACCGTATATTCTGCCGTGATCGCCAGCCCCGCGCCCGTCGCGCGGTCGTGCGGCAAAATCTCCTGAATGACCGTGAGGGTCACCGCCGAGGCGCAGAGCAAAAACAGCCCGCCGACGAAGAGCGCGATGAGCGACGGGATGCCGCGCAACTGCGTGAACAGAAAGAGTGGTGCGGCGGGCATGAGCAGCGAGAGCACGATGATCGGTTTGCGCCCGACACGGTCGGAGAGCGTGCCGCCGATAAAGCCGCCGATGACGCCCGCGGTATAGAAGACCGACACCGCGATACCCGCATAGATCAGTTCGTCGCCGCGCATCTTCGCGTATTCCGCAAGGAAGATGACGAACGAATTGAGTACCAGCCCGCGCACCGTGATGACCGAAAGCAGGCGGCGCAATGGCCCGCGCTGCGTGCGGAGTGCGCCAAACAGGTCGCGCCGCGTACGCTGCACCGGTGCCGTGCGGATCGCGCCGAGACCGAAGAAGGTGGCGATGCTGATCGCGGCGGCGGGGACAAACGCCAGCGCAAGCCCGCGCAACGCGAAGTGCTGCACGACGACCACGACGACAATCGGTCCGATGCTGCGCCCGATGTCGCCGCCCGCCATGAAGATACTCATCCCCATCCCCCATCGCGTGCCGGACGATGCCGTGACTGCCGCGATACCGGGGGCGTGGAACATCGCGCTCGACAGCCCGCTCAGGAGCAAGAGTAGAAAGATCACCGCCGGGTTCGGGGCGATGCCGAGTAGCGATGTGACGATGGCGGTCGTTAGCGGCGCGAAGACGAGAAACAGCCGCAGGCTGGTGCGGTCGGCGTAGTAGCCGATAAAGGGTTGCGAAAGCGTGAGCAACCGCTGGACGGGTTGCAAAAAGCCCGCGATAAAGAGCGTGAGGGCGAATTTGTCGGTCAGCAGCGGAATGAGCGGGGCGAGGAATGCCGGGTACATGTCGTGCAGGAAGTGCGCCACAGTGATCATCCACACATTGCGCCGGTTGAAGCCGACTTGGGGCGTCGTAATTGGCAGGACGGGCGCGGCGTCCGTGCTCATAGATGGGGCATTCGATGCCTGCATGGTCATTGTGCGGTCTTCCCTTCCGGTCTCGTTCGCCTCTCGTTCGTCGCGCCATAACGCTACCATACAACTGCCTGTACTATCGAGCGGGCTGCGAATGCACGCACGACAGAGCCGAAGTGCAGTTGCGGTGCAAATGTTCGGTTTGCGTGGCATCAGGTGCGACCAATACCTGTGCGAAGGGCTACGGGGCGAAGCGGAGCGCGTAGATAGTGCCGTCCGTGAGCGATGTGAAGACGATGCGCGTGCCGTCCGGCGCGAGTTGCCATTCGTCCTGCGCGATGCGGAAGGGGAGGGCGGCGCGGTCGGTCAGCGTCGTGGTGGCGAGAGTAGCGGCATCAATCCGTACCAGTTGGTCGGGGCCGTTGTCAGTCTGCGTCGGGACAATGACGAGGGCGGTACTGTCCGGCAACCAGCGTACCGCACCGATGAGCGGTATCTTCCGCTTCATAGTGCCGTCGGCGCGGGCGATGAACAGCCCGTTGTCTTCCGGTTTTTCTTCTAGTGCCGCGAGATAGACGAGGCTACCGCCGTCCGGCGCAAGTCGCACACCACGCGGTGAGAATGCCCCAATAATCTGCGTCAAAGCACCGGATGCGAGGTCGAGCGTGTAGATGCCGGGGCTGCCGCCGTCGCGGTCGCGCCCGGTGAACAGGAGGCGTTGCCCGTCGGGGAACCATGTAAGTTCGCCCGCCCGTACCGTTGCTCCGACGACGCGGGCATTCGCGCCGTCCGCGTTTGCCACCCAGATATTGACAAGGCGGTCTACATTGCTGCTCGGTTGCGCCCCCGGTGCACGCGCGAGCCACGCCACCTGTCGCCCGTCCCGCGAGAACCAGACATACGCCGCGTCGTTGTTGAGCGTCGCCACACTCTGCTTGCCGACTTCCTGTAGGCGCGTCACGCGGGCGGCGAAGTCAGGGAAGGCGACCCGCGACCCGTCCGGCGATACTTCCGCCACCGAGGGCCAGAAGACGACGGGCGCACCGGTACCGTCCGCAGGCACGGCATACGTCCCCGCGAGTTGCTGATCGGGAATGGCGTCGGTATAGAGGATGCGCGTGCCGTCCGGGTGCCAGACGGGGTTGCGGCAACAACCGCCATCGGTCAGTTTCGTGATCGCCGGTTTGAACGGAGCGCGGGGCGGTGTCGGTGTCGGGATCGTCAAGGCGGCGGGCGGGGCGGTCGTCGGCGCGTCCGCAGCGGCGCGGGAAGGGGCGGCGGGTGTCAGCGCAATGTTCGGCGCGGTTGTCGTTCGCACGGTCGCGGCGGTGGTTCCCGTCGGGGCGGGCATCGGGGCATTGGTCGGGGCGATAGTGGCGGGCGTCATAATCGTCGGCGCGGCAACCGTTGCGGTCGTCGTAACGGAAATCGCGGTGGGTGCAGGATTGCTGCACGCCGCGAGCAAGGCAACGAGGACGACGAGGGCGAGAAATGCGACGCGCTTATGCATACGGTTCCCACGACGGATAATTCACGATAATGCCGCCGCCGAACGTAATATCGGGCTGATCGCGCAAGGTCGCCCATCGGCGCGGTGCGGTAAGGTCCTGCGCGAACGATGTGCCGCCTGCTCCCACACCGAGTGTCAGGCGGTCCCAGTCAGCGGGGATGAGCGACATTGGGTTGACGGTACGCCCGACGCCGCCTGTGCGGATTTCGAGATGCAGATGCGGTGCTTTGTCGCATGCCGCACTGTACGGATCGCCGGAGTGCGCGACGACATCGCCCGCCCGCACCGTTTGACCGACGCGCACCAGCGTCGTGCGCTCCCGCAGATGCCCGTAGATCGAGACATACCCGCCGGGGTGCTGGATGGCGAGGTTGTGGGGCGCGGAACCGTAATTGCCGTCAATGCCGAGCACGGTGCCGTCACCGATTGCTACGACATCGCGCCCGCAACGGGTGGCAAAATCAATGCCGAAGTGAATGCCCTGCCCCGCCGCGTACAGGTCGGGCCAGTTACGCTGCGCCCATACCGTCGTGCCGTATGCCTGCGACACAAACCATGTGTCCGGTCCCGGCGGCTCCGCAAACGGGAGCCGGAATTGCGGCGTCGCGGCAGGTTGTGCCGCGACGGGTTGCGGCGTCGGGCGCACCGCCTCGCTGATGAAGAAGGTCGCGGCGAGCACTGCCGCCGCAATGAGGAGCTGGAATGTATGAACCCTCGCGGTCTGCATACCGTGAGTATACCCGATAGTCTATCCCGCACGCCGCAGTTCACGCCGGAACAGCAGTGTGCCGAGCAGAAATGTCCCGACTGCAAAGACGCCGAGCGCGGCAGGATAGAGCAGCGGCAATGCCGCCCCGCGTAGCATGATCTGCTGGAATGCGATGGTCCCGTAGGTGATCGGCAGCGCGAACGAAACAACCCGCGCCCACGGATAGAGCGTATCTATGGGCAGGAAGAAGTTGCCGAAGAAGACCGATGCGAGCAGCACGATCATCGCATATTGCACTGCTTGCGTTTCGGTGCGCGAAATTGCCGAGATGACGAACCCAAGCCCCAGCGATGCCGCGATCAGCAGTGCGATCATCACCACGAGGTCAACGATGCTCCCGCGCATCGGCACATTGAGCGTGTATTTCAGCAGCACTGCCAGCACCGCGCCGATAATCCCCGCGATGAACGCATAGCCGATGAATTTGCCCACCATAATCTCTATCGTCGCGCTCGGCGAGACGCGGAAGAGTTGTGTCGCGCCGACTGTGCGCTCTCGTACGAGCGTCAGAGCGGTGAGTGTGATGCTGATGTGTTGCAGCAGTAGTGCCAGCACTGCAGGCCCGTAGAACGAGATGATTCCCGGTACTTTCGGTGCACGGTTTTCGATCTCCGCCTGAAAGGGCGCGACGAGCACATCGGCGGGCGGTAATTGCAGGGCCTGCGCATTCTCGGTAGCAGCACGGCTGTTTGCGAGCAGATCGTCGCTGGCGCGGGTATCGGGCGCGGCGGCGGCAACTTGCTGCGGCAGGCGCGTTTGCTGGTTGCCGATAATCGTCTCGATGCTGGTGAGCGAACTCTCTACCGCTGTCTGACGCTTCGCGAAATCGCTGTTGGGCTGCGGTGGCGCATTGAAATACCGCTCGATGCCCTCATACAACCGGACGCGGGTACGAATATCGTTCTGTGCGCCAAGGGTCAACGTCGTCATCTCCGCGAGTGCGCCTTGTGCTTTCGAAATATCACGCGCCTGCACCGCGTCGTTGTACTGCGTAGTTTGCGTCTGCATCGCCTCTGGAAAACCTTGCAAGGGAGGGCGGGCGGTATTCGGGTCGCTATCCTTCGCCTGATTGACGACGCTAATAAGCAGACGGCGGTTCAACTCGTTCACCTCGGTATACGAGTAGAAGCGGAATTGGTCGGCGCGTACTGGCTCGATCTGGTCGTAATTGACCGTAATTGAGGGATGTTGTCCGGCGCGGATACGCGGGTAAGCATCCTCCGGTATCGTGATTGTAATCGTCGCGCTGCCATTGGCGATCAGCTGTTGCGCCTCCTCCGGCGAGCGGACGACCGCTTCCAGCGTGAACGGAAACTGGAAGAGTTTGTCGTAATCCGCCTTGTTCGCGGAAAGATTCGTGCTCTGGGGGATGACCAGCACTGTGGGCTGGCGCGTGATTTGCCCCTGAAATGCCGAGCCGAACAGCAGCAAGATGAGAAATGGCCCGATGACCAGACCGATCAGCAGACGCGGCTGGCGCAAGACTTCGTGCAGCTCTTTGCCCATAAATGCGGTGCCGCGCACGATGCCACGCAACGGGCGGTCGAGAATCCGCGGACGCTTCCGCAGCGGCGCGAAGATCGCGTCAGTTGCCATCGGTCTTGCTCTCCTTCTCGGCTTCTGCCTGCGTGACGAGGCGCACAAACACATCATCAAACGATGGCACATAGGGCGTAATCTCGCTGCAGCCGCCTTCGTGCAGGGTGCAGTATTCTTCCAGCAGCGGTAAATCTTCTGAGATGCTGTCTACTGTTACCCGCACCGTTTCAGGGCGGTCGCCCGCTTCCACTGCGTTGACGTACGGCAAATCCTGCATCCGGAGGGCAATATCGGGGCGGGGCGTGTCGAAATGTATCTCGAGCATGTCTCCGCCCGTCGCGCCGCGGCGCAACTCGTTTGGCGAACCGGCGGCGATGATGTCGCCTTGATGGATCAGCAACACGTGGTCGCAATATTCCGCCTCGGTCACATACTGCGTGGTGATAACGAGGGTTTTTCCTACGTCGCGTGCGTGGCGCAACTGGTCCCAGATCGTGACACGCAAGATCGGGTCAATACCTGCGGTCGGTTCGTCCAAGACGAGAAAATCGGGGTT
>JBBRMX010000153.1:0-8735 GCA_038230615.1 Thermomicrobiales bacterium
GTTGATCTGGTTGGTGAACGGCAGCGCGAATGTGCTGTTGCGCATACTCCATCTCAGCGATGCTAATGAACATGCGGCACATTCCGAAGAAGAGCTGCGAATCCTTGTGCGCGAAAGCGAGGAGGGGGGCGTCCTCGAAGCGGAAGAGCGCGAGTTGATTGACCGGGTTTTTGCCTTCGCTGATAAAGAAGCCGCGCAAGTGATGGTGCCGCGCACGCAGATGAAGGCAGTGGAACTGGATGCGGTCATCTCGGACACTGCCCGCAATATCGCCACAAGCGTCTATACACGCTTTCCGGTCTACGAAGATAATCTCGATACCATCCGGGGCATCATCCATATCAAGGACATAGTCGCGGCGGTCGGGTCAGGTCGCGGGGGCGAACGTATCCGCGACATTATGCGGACGGCGTTGATCGTGCCGCAATCGGTACGGATTGACGCGCTGATGCGTCTGATGCGCCGACAACATACCCACATGGCGGTACTCGTGGACGATTACGGCGGCACGGCGGGTCTTGTGACGTTGGAAGACCTGATTGAAGAACTCGTTGGAGACATCGAGGACGAATTCGATCTCGCGGCACCGCAATTGCGACGCAACCCGGACGGCAGTATCACACTGGACGGGCGCACACCGATTGCAGAAATTGCCCCGATGCTCTCACTCAGTAATACCGATGGCGGCTATGAGACCGTTGCGGGGTACATGCTTGACCGCCTTGGACGAATTCCGCGGGCGGGCGATCAGATAGAGGCGGACGGATACACGATCACGGTAGACCGTATGGATCGCCTACGGATCGCGCAGGTCACGGTTGCGCCCTCGCTCGCAACCGCTGTCGCTGAATGAGCGAAATATACTACTACCGGGGAAGCCCGCGAAAATCGGTCGCGATGCCATGTACGGACATCCGACGAGGGTACATTGTGTGGTAGGATACGCATTCTATCGCGGAAAGTAGCATGTACTACGCTTAACGAGATAGCGAGAGGGGAAAATGCAATTACTGTGCGGCACCGTATGAAACCAGCGCACATCGCGGGAACGGGCACGGTAATGCGGGACGAACACGATTCCCAACATCTTACTACCACCGCTATCGTGTTCACCGCGATTAATACCGTTGCAACGCGCCAAGTCTCCCTGCCTGCGATGGGTCCCCACGATCTTCTCGTGCGTACGGAGCTGACGAGCGTCTCACCCATCCTTGAGCAACCGCTCATCGAGGGAGAACTCACGCATTTGCCCGGTATGGAGTATCCGCTCATTCCGGGGCATGAATGCGTTGGTGAGGTCATCGCGGCGGGAACGCGGCTCACATCCGATTGGGTCGGGCGACAGGTATTTGTCGGTACCGCACGGGCGTGTGACGGGCTGAATGCGGCATGGGGTACGCAGAGTTCCCATCTTGTCGTGTCCCAAGACGAAGTGGTGCCGCTCGAAGGATTAGAACCACGCAAGAGCATCTTTCTCGCGCAGGTCGGGGCGGCACTGCGAAGTCTCGATCTCGCGGGTATCGAGCCGGGCGCACGGGTACTCATTCTGGGGCAGGGTATTCTCGGTCAGATTCTCGCCCGCGCTGCCCGTCTTTATGGGGCGTCACATATTGCGGTTGCGGACGAAAGCCCGCGCCGTCTGGAAGCCTCCCATGCGGATCAGACAATCTTGCTGCCGCCGCACGATCAGGGACGCTATGCACTCTGGAGCGCAGACCTCGACCGCGAAGTGGACATGATGATTGATACGACAGGTGAGTCGGATTTGGTCACGCGATGGCTTCCTGCCCTCCGGCGACAGGGGGTCTTGCTCTTGTTGTCGTTCTACGCCAAACTGGAACTAGCATTTCTTCAGAAACCGCGCAACGGCATACGGATCGTGCTTTCATCGGACTGGAGTGTGTCGGACCTCGAACGCGCCCGACAATTGCTTGCAGACGGGCAGATAGATCTCGCGGGCCTCGTGACGCACACGTTTAAAATGAGCCATGTCGGGCAGGCATATCTCACCGCACTCGCAGACCCCGACGCGCTCAAGGTGCTGCTGAAGTGGGAGTGATGCCTGAGGATGCGGGCAATGCACGGATTTGGGCGGAATACATCGTGCGGTGCATTCGTTCGTGTCGGTACAGCGGGCATGAGGCATGGGACGATCAATCTCGATATGCATACTGGCAACGTGCCATGAAGAGGGAGAACCGCAGTGAACGACGTGAGCATCAATGCGATGGGTGTACCCTATGCGGTGCCGGGAGCATCGTATCCGGCGCATACCACGCTCGCAGACGCATACGAGGCGTGCCGTCTCATTATGCAGCATCACGCCCACGCATTTTCGTTCGCCGTCCGGTTTTTGCCGATTGCACAACGGCGGGCGGTCTGGGCGGTGTATGCGATCTGTCGGCATTCGGATGACCTCGTGGATCGTGCTCCGGCGGGCGCGACGACGGCAGACCTGCTGGCGATTCTCGATAGCTGGGAAACCCGACTGCGCGATGGCGATTGCACCTTGCCGATCATCCGGGCATTCGAGGACGCACGGCAGCGATACAGTATTCCTCGTGAACCGCTGTGGGACTTGCTGAACGGGATGCGAATGGACCTAACCCATACCCGCTACGCAACATGGGATGATCTGCGGCGGTATTGCTACTGCGTTGCCAGCACAATCGGTCTGCTCTGCACACCGGTACTCGGCTACGATGGGCAAGCAGAGACACTTGACTACGCCGCAGACCTCGGGATTGCGATGCAACTCACGAATATCCTGCGCGATGTAGGCGCGGACGCCGCGATGGGCCGCATCTATCTGCCGCAGGAAGAACTTGCCGCCTTCGGCTACGACGAAGAAAAGATCGCGGCGGGCGTAGTGGACGACGCATTTCGCGCCTTGATGCGCTTTCAGATTGCCCGTGCGCGTGATCTCTATGCAACGAGTACCCCCGCGATTGCCCGGCTGCATCCGTCTGCACGGATGCCGGTGCAGGCGGCGTCCACCCTCTACGGTGGCATATTGGGGCGTATTGAGGCGATGGATTACCATGTGTACACGGGGCGTGCCGCGCTTTCGACATGGGCAAAAGTCGTGCGGCTACCGCATATCTGGTGGCAAGTCCGCATCTCTTGATCCGGCGCACATTTCCGGGGTGTTCGTTTCTCATCCCGGCACTGCTCTTGATGAAATACCAACGAGACGTGCACCAAACGTGCGCCAATTTTACGGCGTTTTGAAAGGTGCCGCCGTATCCTGTACGGGAAGGTATATATCCCTGCCCACTGGCGGGAGAATATCCTGCATTCCCAGACCGCGCTACGCCTGAACACCACGCTGCTTTTCCGCCCAGATACGGTGCTGATACGCGTGCTGTACCACAGCAAAGCCTAGAATTGGTGCGCGGTTGATCGGGTATGGAAGGCTGACGCACCGCAATGGGGCGATGCGTCAGAGCGTTTCCACGAGTTCTTTCAGCCCCGGCACTGAGACCGCAAGGGTATTACGCCGCTCCGGGACAATCAGGCTATCCCGCTGCAATTCCAGCAGTTTGCGCGTCACAGTCACGCGGTTGGAACCAATCATGTTCGCAAGGTCTTGGTGAGTGATCGGGAAATTGATGATCGTCTTGCCGTTCTCCCCCGGCTCCCCGAACCCTTCCGCCAATTTGAGGATGATGTATATCAGGCGGACGCTAGTATCGCGTGCCAGCACATTCTCGATCAGCAGTTGCAGATCGAGCAGTTGCGTGGAGAGCGAGGAGATAATTTGGCTTGCTACTTCCGGCGCGTGCGCCATCAGGGTTTGCAGGCCGCTCTCGTGAATCAGGGTCAGGCTCGTGTTCGTCATGGATTCCGCGAAGGCGCGGCGCAAGTCGTCATTGCCACGCTTGCCGCTCAGCATCCCGAAGACATCCCCCTCCGCGAGAATGGAAAGCGTAATCATGCGCCCGTCCGGTAGCACTTCGTATAACCGCACGCGCCCGCTGCGGACGACGTACAAGATGTGGTCGTCGTCGTCGGGAGAGTAGATCACCTGCCCAGTGGTATAGAGCGTCGTGACGAACCGCACGATGCCTGTGGCTTTGTCAATCGCCGTGATGATCGGCGGGGGAAGGGTGGCATCGAGCGCGGTCGCGCGTTCCTCGTTCGCGCCGCTCGTGACCGCCTCCACGAACATCTCGCGCACTTTCTCCATCTCACGCATCAGGATCGAGAGATCGCGGCTATCGCCGTCGTACGCCTCGCGCACACACTCGACCATGAGCGATGCCTGCGCCCACGCGATTTGTTCGAGATACTCATTGCTGGTGCTGATCCCCTGCTTACGAATCTGGTTCGCGCTCTCGCGCTGCACCATCATCACGAAAGGGCGGTAATCACCCGTCCGCACGGCATCCACGAGATGTGTCCAGTATGCTTCCTGCCGCTGGACACGCTGCGGATTCGTGACGAACGGTTCTGCAGCGAAACCCATGCTCCGCGCCTTCTCCATCCAGCGACGCTGGAATAGCGGGAGGGCGCGTCCGATTGTTTGTGCGAGTAGCGCCGACATCGCTTACCTTCTAGTACATACCGACGGGGACGCATTAACGATGACGCGTCATTGACACGTACGCGGTGCGATATATCGGGCAATCAGCCGACCATCGGCACCGGGGCTGTAGTATGTGCTACTGTATGTTGTACTCCCATCTGGTGTGATTCTACTATTCACGCGGCATTCGGGCAAGCGTTTTTGTGAGCAATGTTGAACGTCTGCTGTGCGGATCCCGTACAAAAGCTGGATATACATCATTGCGCGATCATACACCATGCAGCGTCAAGGGGGAAAGAGTGGCGAAATTGGGTGGAGCGCAGATCGAGGTGCCTGTTGCGGTTGTATCGGCATCGTCGGGAGCAATCGCGCAGAAGATACGGCTCTCTATCGCCATCATGGACCCGGTGACGTGGTTTGCGCCGATGTGGGCATTTCTCTGCGGGGCGGCGGCGTCCGGGCATCTTGGGGACTGGCCAGTATCGCTCGCACGGACGGCTGCTGGGATGTTGATGGCGGGGCCGGTTTTGCTCGGGCTGTCACAGATCATCAACAACTACTGCGACCGCGATGTAGACGCCATCAATGAGCCAAACCGCCCCATCCCATCGGGGCGCGTGACGATGGTGCAGGTCTCAGTGACCGCGCTCGTGTTGCTTGCGGTCGGGATCGCCCTCGCATTCGCGCTCGGTCGTACTGTGGCGATTCTCGTCGGGATCGGGTTGCTGCTCGCGGCGTCGTACAGCATTCACCCGCTCCGATTTAAGCGCAACGGATGGCTCGGCAATGGTACGGTCTCGTTCGCGTACGAGGGGTTGCCATGGCTCGCAGGGACGGCTGCCCTGTCGCACGGTGACATCGGTCGTGTGAGTATCATCCTCGCATTGCTCTATAGTATCGGGGCCCACGGCATCATGACGGTGAACGATTTCAAGAGTGTCGAGGGGGACATCCGAGAGGGCATTCGCACCCTGCCGGTGATGCTAGGCGAACGCAATGCTGCGCTGTACTGTTGCGCCATCATGAATGTCGCGCAAATCTGCGTGGTGGTGCTGGCGATCACCAATGGACGCCCGCTTGCGGGAATGCTCATTCTGTTACTCACCATCGCGCAGTGGCCGACACAACTGATCTGGATGCGGCAGCCGAAAGAGAAGGCGCAGTGGTACAACGGCACCGGCATCATGCTCTATGTCGTGGGAATGCTCGTGGCTGCCTTCGGTATTGCCGCACCACTTGTCGGACGGTGAGCAGTTAACGCACGGACGGATTCATCATCGTAGCGGTCATCTTGAGAACGATGTAAAGGGGTGAACGACATGCGCGTAATCGTAGTGGGCGGCGGACCGGGCGGGAGCATCGCGGCGCGAACGCTCGCGGAGGCAGGTATCGAGACGCTGCTGATGGAGCGCGAACTCGTGCGCCCGAAGCCGTGTGGCGGCGCGATTCCGCCGACCCTCGTGCAGGAGTTCGGCATCCCCGACCGCCTGATAGACCGCAAGATGACGATCACCAATGTCTTCTCACCGTCCGGTCAGATCGCTGCGGTGCCGGTCGTTGGGTCGGTGCCGACCGATCATGATTATGTCGGCATGGTGCGTCGTGAGGTCTTCGATGGCTACTTGCGGGAACAGGCGCGGGAAGCGGGTGCGACACTCGTACATGGCAATGTGAGCGAGGTCGTTATTGACCCGCAGCGCGATGTCCATGTCTCCTACCGTGACCGCGACGGCAAAACGCGAATGCTCATCGCAGATGCCGTCGTTGGGGCGGACGGCGCACATTCGCAGGTCGCACGCTCTATCGGCGTGCCAAAACGCCCGAAAGCCCTCGCTATTCAAGAGCGCATTGCGCTGCCGCCCGCAAAGATGAAAGAATGGGAGCAGTACGCGGAGTTATATCTCGGCCCCGAAGTCTCACCGGACTTTTACGGCTGGGTCTTCCCGAAGTCGGATCATGTGTCGGTCGGTGTCGGGGCATGTTCAGTGGGGGGCGGTGAGATGCGTGCGTTACTCGCCAACCTCAAAGAACGGCTCGGCCCGCGCCTTGAGGGTGGGAAAGTATTGCGCTACGAAGCACATGTACTACCGATGAAACGCGCTCCCCACCTTTCCTACGACCGCGCCGTACTCGTTGGCGATGCGGGCGGCTTGGTGGTCGGCACGAGTGGCGAGGGCATTTATTGGGCGATGAAAAGCGGCTTGCGAGCGGCAGAGGCCCTCGTCGCGTGCGCGGCTGCACCGACAGCGGCGAACCTGCGCCGCGCCTACGACCGTCGCTGGAACAAAGAATATGGTTCGATGTACCGCTTCCTCGATTTCCTGCAAGACCTCTGTTTCACGAGCGATATTCGGCGCGAGATGTTCACCGAACTTTGCCGCGACCGCGATGTGCAACGGTTGACCTTCGATAGTTACATGTACAAAAAGATGGCGCGGATGCCGTGGAGCGCACAATTCCGCTTGCCGGTACAGGTCGGGGCATCAGTGCTGCAAAATGCGATCAAGAAGCGTGGCTCGTGGCCGACGACGCTTACCTCCGCCGATGTACTTGTGCGTGAGGGTATGATGGCAGGAGGCGGAGACTAACACCATATCAAGAGGGGGCAGTGATGAGTGAGAGACACAGGCACGTCAGCGATCTATTAAGCGCAGCGTTTCTATTGCGTCGTCCTGTAACCGTTACAACTGCCGATGCGGTGTATCCTGATATGTACGTCATCAGTGTATCCGATGCCGATGAACCGCCGGACGATGATCCCTTCTTTCTGCTGAGCGCGACGCCGGACGGCACCGATGGCGTCAGCCTGTGGAGCAAACAAATCACTCGCGTAGATGGTGTGGCGGACGCGCATATCGCCGCGGCCGATGCGAGCTAGGTGACAACGCGGTGATCGCCGGATGAATCACGTCAATCCGGCGATCTTTGTGCCAGTCGGGCTTGTATTGAGCGCGGCGATTGCCCTCGTCGCGTACCGGCGTGGTTCGCTCTCGCGCAGTGGTGTGTTGGGCGCGATGTTGACGGGGACACTACACTTCGGGTTCGGCGGACCGACGTGGGGGCTGACATTGATCGCGTTTTTCGTCAGCAGCACCGCACTCGGTAAAGTGCGCGAACGCGAAAAGGAGGCCGTCGCCGCGCAGTATGCCAAAGGTGGACGGCGCGACTTCTTGCAGACTGTCGCCAATGGCGGCATCGGTGTTGCATTCGCGGTTATCTACTGGCTGTATCCCGCGCCGTGGGTCTTTGCAGCATTTGTCGGTGCACTGGCAAGTGTGGCGGGCGATACATGGGCAACCGAGATCGGCGTGCTTTCTCGCCGCCCGCCACGGCTCATCACGACGGGGCGCATCGTGCCGCCGGGAACATCGGGCGGCGTTTCGCCCCTCGGCACGGGTGCGATTGTTGTAGGCGGTGTGTTCGTCGGTGCAGTGGCGGCAGGGCTGGCGGTGGCGTTCGGGAGCGGTGTCGGGACATGGTGGGTGATTGTGGTCGGTGCACTGGCGGGGCTGGCGGGCGGTTTGTCCGATAGTCTGCTCGGCGCGACAGCGCAGGCGCAGTACCGCGATGCAGCCGGCACTGTTACCGAGCAAGAGCGCGGCGGGACGCGGGTGCGCGGCGTCGGCTGGATGACGAACGACGCGGTGAACTTCTGCGCCTCGGTCGTCGGTGCGGTGGCGGGTGGGCTGCTCAGTCTCGTATTCGCGTGAGCAACAAAGCCCCGCTCCGTTTGTGTGGAGCGGGGCTTGTGGGTGTGGGCGGTTACGCGACGCGCTTTTTCTTGCCGGAGAGGTAATCCACAAGAACGTACTCGCCGAGCCGCTCTGGGGTGGCGTAGAAGGCACGACCTTTATTGATTTCGGTCATGTTATTGACGAACTCCATCAGGCTGCGCCCCCGCTCCAACATGAAGGTGTTGATGACGATGCCGTCTTTCGTGCAACGCACAACCTCGCGCAGCGTCTCCTGAATCGTGCGGAAGGTCGGTGGGTACGAGAAGTACGGCTCACCGTCTTCGATGTGTGCGGTCGGTTCACCATCAGTGATGACGATGATCTGCTTGTTGCCGCCGCGCTGCCGCGAAAGCAACTGGCGCGAAAGCATCAGCCCGTGCTGAAGGTTCGTGCCGTATTCGTACTCGCTCCAATCCATCTCGGCAAGTTCGCGCGGTTTGAGTTCGTGCGCGAGATACGAGAAGCCGACGATA
>JBBRMX010000154.1:0-8727 GCA_038230615.1 Thermomicrobiales bacterium
ACTACGATGGCATGTTCAGTCTGTTCCACAGCAGCATGATCGGGACGAACTTCAACTTCTCTTGCTACAGCACTCCGGAACTGGACAAACTGCTGACCGACGGCAAGGCGGAATCGAACCCCGACAAGCGCAAGGCGATCTACCAGCAAGCAGAACAGATGGTGATGGAAGCCGCAGTCTTCCTCCCGATGGTGGACGAACTGAGCATCTGGGGTTTCAAGTCCAATGTCTCCGGTCTCGCATTCAATGGGTACACATACCCGCTCTTCTCGGACGTATCGGTCGGGAAATAAGGGCGAGGCTCGAACGAAGACGACAGGGGTGAAGGATTCGCTCCCACCCCTGCCGTCTTCCGTTCTCATCCCGCGTTACCCCGCAAGGAGTGCCTATGTCCCGTTTCCTCATCGGCAGGCTGGCGGCGACGATCCCGGTGCTGGTCGGCGTCGCATTTCTTGTGTTCATGATGCTCCATCTCGTGCCGGGGGACCCGGTCAAGCTCTTTTTCGCGGATGTGCAGAGTACGCCGGAGCAACAGGAGCGGTTGCGGAAGCAATTGCATCTCGATGAGCCGTTGCCGCAGCAGTTCGGGCGGTTTGTGCTCAATGCGGCGCGGGGCGATCTCGGCATCTCGATCCGGTCGCAACGCCCGGTCCGCATTGAGATCGCCGAAAACCTCGGCAGTACGGTGCAATTGGCACTCGCCGCCCTCCTCGTAGCGACGATTGTCGGGGTGTCGCTCGGCATCATCGCGGCAGTGAACCACAACAAGTGGCTCGACTTCGGGCCGATGCTGCTTGCCCTTGCGGGGGTGAGTATGCCGTCGTTCTGGCTCGGTCTGCTGCTGATTTTCCTCTTCTCGTTGCGAATCCCGCTCTTTCCGGCGACGGGTGGCGGCGATCTGCGGCATCTCGTGCTGCCCGCGTTCACCCTCGGTTTGGGCGGCTCCGCGATCATCGCACGGCTGACCCGCAGCAGTATGTTGGAGGTATTGCGACAGGAGTACATCCAGACGGCGCGGGCGAAGGGACTACGAAATACGGCCGTAGTCGTGCGGCACGGGCTGAAAAATGCTCTCATTCCTGTGGTAACGATCTTCGGGCTACAGTTCGGCGCATTGATGGCGGGTACGGTGATTGTCGAGACGGTCTTTGCCCGCCCCGGCATCGGGCGGCTGATCGTTACGGCAATTCAGGCGAAAGACTTCCCGGTGGTGCAGGGGATTATCTTGCTGATCGCAACGACCTATGTAGCGACGAACCTGCTCGTAGATGTTGCATACGGGCTGCTCGACCCGCGCATCCGGTATGCGTAAGCGGGTCAGTGCACGGAGAGGAAACATACGATAATGGCGGACACAACCACCGGTACCTTGACCGGGTTTGCGGACGATACCGCCGCACGGCGCACGCGGGGTCGTGCAGCAGACTTCTGGCGGCGTTTGCGACGTAGCAAGGGCGCATTGGTCGGGTTGGTCATCCTCGCGCTGCTTGCGGTCGCGGCATTTGCGGCACCGCTCATCGCACCTTTCGACCCGATCAAGGTGACTGATAACGCGCTCTTTTCCCCCGGTTTCCCGTATCTCTTTGGCACCGACCAGTACGGGCGCGACATTCTTAGCCGCTTGCTCTACGGTACGCAGGTCTCGCTTACGATTGGGCTGATCTCGGTGAGCATCGCGCTCGTGTGTGGCGTGGCGGTCGGGTTGGTCGCGGGATATTACGGCGGGTGGGTGGACGCATTCGTTACGTACATTATCAATGTGATGCTGGCAGTGCCGGGTATTCTGCTCGCGCTCGCCATCGTGACAATTCGCGGCAAACCGAGCCTGACGAACCTGATGATTGCGGTCGGTATCTCCGGCATCCCGACGTATGCCCGCCTCGTGCGCGGTTCTGTACTGGCGGCGAAGGAGAATGTCTACGTCGAGGCGGCGCGGGTCGTTGGCGCACCGACGCACACCATCCTGCTGCGGCACCTCCTGCCGAATATTATCGCCCCGGTTATCATCGCCGCGACTGTCGGCACCGGGACGGCGATTCTTGCGGCGGCCTCGCTCTCGTTTCTCGGTCTCGGCAGTCAGCCGCCGTCCCCGGAATGGGGTAGGATGCTCTCCGAAGGGCGCGGCTACCTGCGCGACCAGTGGTGGATTAGCACCTTTCCGGGGCTGGCAATCATGCTGACGGTGCTGGCGATGAATCTCTTGGGGGACGGGCTGCGCGACGCGCTCGATCCCCGGTTGCGGAACTGATCTGCGCCATTGTGTGGGCGATATGTGATAGGAAATCTCACCGAGAAGGAGCCACCGATGGTTGCTACTGCGCGTCATTCCTCCCCGCCGCCCGGTCTCACCGTTCTTGTCGGACAGTGGATTGACGGCACAGGCGCAGAGCCGAAGCGTGGAGCCGCGCTGACCGTCGCGGGTGGGCACATTACGCGCATCGCGGGCGCGGACGATGTGCCGCGTGGCGCGGATGTGCTCGACCTGCGCGAGTACACTGTGCTGCCGGGGCTCATCAATGCCCACGTCCATACGATGCTTCCCGGTGACGGCACACCGTTTCTCGAATGGATGGCGTTGCCGGACGAGGTGCTGCTTTTGCAAGCGTACGCCAACGCCCGTGATTCGCTCGCAGCGGGCGTGACGACGCTACGCGATTGCGGCGGCAAGGGGCAATTGATGTTCCGGCTGCGCGACGCCATCCGGCGCGGCGTGGTGGAGGGACCGCGCCTCGTGCTCGGTGGGAGACCGCTCACAATCACGGGCGGGCATTGCCGTCCTTTTGGTGGTGAGGTGGATGGGGCGGAGGGAATGCGCTACGCCGCCCGACAGATGCTCGCGGAGGGCGCGGATTTCGTGAAAATTATGGCGTCGGGCGGTGGCACACCGGGGACGTACTCGCAGTTTCCCTCGTTCGACCTCGACGAATTGCGGGCGGCGATCCACGAGGCGCACAAGATCGGCAAACTCGCGTCGTGCCACTGCATCGCGTCGTCGTCCATCGCGCTGGCACTCGACGCGGGCGCGGATGTGATCGAGCACGCAATGTTCATGGCACCGGATACAACATGGCAGTATGACGAAGCCCTCGCCCAACGCATCGCCGACGCCGGGGTGATCGTCTGCCCGACACTGCAAACGGGCGCGGACTCGATGAAGATGATGCGGGAGCGGGTTGCGGCGGGCATCGCCACCCCTGACGAGGCACATATCATCGCGGTGACGCCGAACCGGACGGAGGACAATCTGTCGAACTCGCGCTTCTTGCATGAACTCGGTATACCGCTGATTGCGGGTAGCGATGCGGGCTGGCGATATACGGGATTCGATGATTTCTGGGAGGAACTGGCGTTGCTTGCGCGGGCGGGGCTGACGCCGCTGGAAGCGATCCATGCGGCGACTGGGCTGGCGGCGACGGCGTGCCAACTCGATGGCGTTGTCGGCACGCTCGTGGAGGGATGCGCGGCGGACCTCATCGCTGTGGCGCACAGCCCGCTGGACGATCTCGCCCACCTCGCCCGCCCCGCTGTAGTGTTGCACGATGGTGCGATAACGGCAGACCGGCGATAACGCAACGACTCGCCACGCGCCTGCACATCGTGTGGGGTGCTGCTCAGTTGCCCGCGCTGCCGATCTGTCGCGCAGCGTTCGCAATCGCATCCGCGTCGCGCAGTACCGTAATCTCGGTGCGAAAATGTTCCGTCTCGCCCGGTGCGAGCACGCGCAAATCGCCTGCCTCGCGTGTTGCGTGTCTGCCGCCGGGATGAGCGTTGGTCGGCTCAAGCCCCATCACATATTCGCCCTCCGCAAGGTTGCGCCATTGCCAGAGCAGCGGAAATGAGCGTGTCGTATAGCGGATGGCGACGCCGATGCCCCGTCCCCCGTCGAAGGCGCGGTTTATCATGGCGATCTGTGCCGTACCGTCTGCTCCCGCCGGGGGGCGATGAACGAAGACCTGCGGCGTCGCGCCCGGTGCCGCGCCGTGCCGCCATGTCTGGTTGTCGGGCGGCGTGGTCTGCGTGCCGGGGGGAAGCAGCAGCTCGCTCGTTGCGTCAATTATGGGGAAACCGAGGTTGATATGGTGCAGCAGCAGCACCGGTTCAGGTCGGTATCCCTCGTTCGTGACCGTGTCGGTGACAGAGAGGCTATCCGCGCCCAAGCGGGTCTCGATGCGCCGCGTCAGCAGGAGATTCTCGCCGTACAGATTTGCCTGCCGCACGCGCCCCTCGATAGAAAGCAGGTATTCATCACCCTCCCACACGCCGTCATACTGCACATGCGTCGCGGGGATGTGGTTGATGCGTCCATGCTGTGGGTAGGTAATGCCCTCGTCTACGCTTTCACCGCCGGCATTGTCCAACCCGCAGGTGGCGAGTAACCCGCCGCCGAACGAACGCTCCCACCCGCGCCCATCACGCTCGTGCCGCGACGGATGCACATCGCCCATCGCAGATCGCCACGCGAGCGGCACGCCGTTGAATCGTGCCTCGCCGATATCCATGCCACGTTCCGGTAGCACCGTGAACGCGAACCCGCTTCCCGTTTCAACATCGAGCGTCCGCACGCCGCGCTCGGTGCCGTCGGTGCGCTCGGCAGCGACGATCCCCGCGAGTTGCCCCATTGTGCCGACATATCGCCGCAATTCCTCTGCTTGCCAGTCTCGCCCGTAGAGCCGCACCATGGTTGCCGCCTTTCCTTTGTGCATCGCGCATCGCCTTCCGTTGTCACGCAGTATATGAGATAGTCCCTGCGGTATCGCAAGCGATGGGGGAATCTATGGCAGACCGAGACAATCCCGATTCCGATTCCGCAACCCTCCTTGAGGCATTTCGTGCCGCGAATCTGCGTGGGCTGTGGGTCGTTTTTCATGATTACGCGGGGCGTGCGCTGGCGAAATGGGTTGTGGCGTCCGAAGTGGCGTCCGTCGCGGCGGGCGGCGTTGCGTACTGCCTCGCCAACCTCAATTTCACGCAAGACGACCATCTCGCGCACGATGCGCGGTTCACGGCGGACGCAGGCGATTTCGTCGTCTTGCCCGACCCCGCGACATTCGCGCCGCTGCCGTATCGCGCCGGGATGGGGCGCGTTCTCGGCTTCCTCTGCACCGAGCAGGGCGATCCGTGGGAAGGTTGCCCGCGCAGGCGGTTAGTGGCAGCGTGCGATGCGCTGGTGGCGCACGGTCTCGCGGCGCGGGCGGCTTGGGAACCGGAATGGACGCTCTACCGCCCGACTGCGAACGGCGGCTACGAACCTGCGGACCGCCTCTCGATGTATTCGCTCGACCGCATGGACGGCTACACCGCCCTGCTCGACCGCACCACACAAGTGCTTGACGCGCAGGGCGTGACGGTGGAGCGGATTGGCGCGGAGTTCGGTGCGGGACAGATGGAGATCAATCTTCGCCCCGCCGCCCCGCTCCGGGCGTCGGACGATCTCGTTACATTCCGCGAGACCGTCAAAGCATTGGCGAAAGAGGCGGGGCTGCTTGCCTCCTTCATGCCGAAGGCGTACGAGGACGCACCGGGGAACGGCGTTCATCTCCATTTCTCTCTCCGAAGCGCGGACGGCGCGGAGGACCGTTCGGCAGGTGACGGCCCGCTCGGTCTGTCAGCGGAGTTGGCGCATTTCACGGCGGGGGTGTTGACGCATGCGCCCGCGCTCTGTGGTGTCTTCGCGCCGACGGTCAACTCCTACAAGCGGCTGCAACCCGCATCGTGGGCACCCGCGCACATCGGCTACGGCGGCGGCAATCGTGCCGCGCTCGTCCGTGTGCCGGGGACGTCGCGCCCACACATCGAGTTTCGTGCGGGCGACCATACCGCCAACCCGTACTTGGCACTCGCCGCCTTTATCGCGGCGGGGCTGGACGGCATCGCCCGTCGTCTTGACCCCGGCACACCTGTCGCGGGGGACTTGGGTGGCATGTCGGCGGACGCCCTCGCTACACAGGGCGTGCGGATGCTGCCGCGCACACTCGCGGTGGCATTGGATGCGGTTGAAGCGGACGATGTAGTAATGAATGCGCTCGGTGGCGTGTGCGGGCCGGAATTGCTCCGCATCCGGCGCGACGAGCTGGCACGCTACGAGCGGCATGTCGGTCAGTGGGAGCGCGATGTCTATTTTTGATCGGGTGTGAGCGAGGGGACAATGACTGACCAACTGCACGAACAGATCGCCGCGATCCCGTTCGAGGATCACCATGTACACCCGCCGTTCGCACGGGCGCACGCCATTTCGTCCGACGATTTCCGCCGCCCGTTCACCGAAGCGAGCATCGCGGAGACATGGACAGCGCACCTCGGCACGCAGATCGGCTACCGCTGGATGGTGCGCGAGTTGGCGGGGCTGCTCGGCGTCGCGCCCGACGAAGCCGCCGTTCTCGCCGCCCGCAATGGGACAGACGCCGCCGCGTACCACCGCCTGCTTGCGGACGATGCGAACCTCGGTGCCTGTTACGCGGACGACCTGTTTGCCTTCGGACAATGCATTCCTACCGATGCGTGGGCGGCGATGCTCGGTCGCCCGGTATGGCGCGTGCTGCGGGTCGAGACCTTCGTAGAGCAAGGATACGCCGCCTGCCCGATGCTGGACGACGCGCTGCATCGTCTCACCACAGAGATCGCGGCGGCGGGAGAGCGGGGAATCGTCGCGCTCAAGAGCATCGCGGGGTATCGGTGCGGGCTGTTCTTCGATGCACCATCGAGCGGGCAACGGCACCTTGCCCGCGATGCTTACGCCCGTCTGCGCGACGCCGCGCTCGGTGGCGGATCAGGGCGCATCGCCGCCCGCGCCCTCGTGGATACGATTGTCTGGACCGCACTAGAAGCGGCAATCCCCCAGCGGTTGCCGATGCAGTTCCATGTCGCGCTCGGCGACGACGACATCGTGATGCAGCAGAACGACCCGACGCTGATGCGTGCACTGTTCGTGCATGAGCCGTTTCGCGTCGTGCCGCTCGTACTGCTCCACAATTACCCGTACCACCGGCAGGCGGGCTACCTTGCCAGCCTCTATCCCAATGTCTACGTAGATTTGGGGCTGACGATTCCGATTGTTGGCCCGCAATCGGCGGTGGTGCTTGCGGAAACGCTGGAATGTGCGCCCGTCTCGCAGGTTCTTGCCTCCACAGACGGTCACATGGAGCCAGAGTTTCAGTGGTGGGGTGTGCGGCTTTGGCGGCTGGCACTGGGCGATCTGTTCGGTCGGTATGTCGCACAGGGCATCTTCGATGATGCAGGCGCACACGCCGCCGCCGCAATGATCCTGCGCGATACCGCCCGCCGTATCTATCCGCAACCCGGTCACTAAGGTGCGGCGGCGCACAAACGAAAGACACCGACAATACAACGTCGGTGCCTTTCGTTTGTTATTGGGTACATGGAGCATGTCGGGCGGTTATGGCTCGATGATGTGCGCGTCGGCGATGCGGTCGCAGCGAAAGGTGCGAACGGCACCTCGGCGGCTGTCGTACCCGCGCACCGCGATGTGTCCGTCATCCGTGATCCAGACGCGATCCGGCCAGAGAACGCGAGCGGAAATCTGCCCGTCTGGACGGCGATAGAGGATGCAGACGGGTTCCTCCGCCTGTGTCGCATTCCAGAGCGTAGCGACGGTCGGCGGGTTGAGATGCTCCCGCAGGATCGCCTCGGAGAGCGGGACAGGCAGCGCGGGACGGGCGGGCGGTGCCTCCGGGAAGAGATAGGTGAGGTTGGCAAGGTTCGTTGCCATTGGTAGTACTCCTGTGTCATGTTTTCCGCGTCTGTATGGGCGAAACGCGCCCCGCCGCAGAATATCTGTTCGCATTCAAAGTATACCCCCGTAACCCCGTCTCGTCAAAAAAACGTGGGGCGATTTACCGCATGGGGATGGGATAAATAAATTGCCCTTGGCGGGTTTTCGCGCCGCAGATGTACGGACATCTCGTCTCCCCCGCAGTCGCATCAATACTGAGATAGATCGTGGGACAAACTGCTGTCCTCACGTTCATTGCCCGTGCTGCTTCATCCCTCGTATTCCCGCAAGATCGGGCGCGAAAGGCATGTCGGACCGCCTTCGCGGTTGCGCGAGATTTCCTCCCCCGCATACTCGTGGACAGTACAACCCGCCGCCCGCAGGTTTGCCGCCGTGATCGGGTTGCCTGCCGCAATGACGACTTCGTACGGGCGGAGTGCTAAGACATTGCAACCGAGCGTGCCGAATTCCGCCTCCGGTACCTCGATCCACCGGATGCCGCGCTCGTGCAGCAATCGCACGAATGCGATGGGCATGAGCGACGGATAGACGACCGCGAGATCGTCCGCAACGGGGCTGATGAGCGACATCAAGTGCAAGCACTCGTCGGGGCCGTGCCAGTGTGGGAGCGGCACCGCAATTACTACGACGCCGTGGGGTGCGAGCATCTCCGTGAGTTGCCGCACGGCTGCGTCGTTCGTGCGGTACGACAGCCCGACGCAAAGCGTATCGTGATCGAGCCAGAGGGTGTCGCCGCCGTCCATCGTCGCCGCCCCGCCGATCCTGCCGAGGATCGGCACACCGACGGCACGAAATGCCCGTTCCATCGCCGTTTCTTCGCCGCGCCGCAGGGCTTTCCCCGGTTGTGCGATGATCGCGCCCGCATCAGTGACAAGGGCGGGATCATACACAAAGACGGCATCGAGCAGGTGCGTCGGCACATCTGCGTGGTCGTCTTCCATGATAACTTCCGCGCCGCTGCCGCGCAGGATGTCCGC
>JBBRMX010000155.1:0-8658 GCA_038230615.1 Thermomicrobiales bacterium
AAACGACGCAGCAAGCGCGGTCTCGCGCTCGACGCCGTATTGACCGAGCAGCGCGATCATCGCCCAATCCCGCGTGCCGATGCCACTGATCGAGAGCAACCCCGCAAGCGACGACAACCCAACGACTGCGAGCGCGACCGGAAGCGAGAGATGGATACCGAGGGCGAGAAAGCAGAGGACGATGCGCCCAAGTGTTGCGGCAAAACTGACGAGCGACCACCCGAACGCTACCGCGATGCTTCGTCCGCGAAGATGGGCGTCCTGTAACGCGACTGCCCACCGATGCCCCGCCACTCTGCGCCGCATGGCTGCGGGCAGCAATCGCGCCGCCGCAACGCGCAGCCCCGGCACTGCAATAACTGCAATCCCCACGACGGTCAGCACGCCGAGCAGCAAGACCGCGCCGATCCCTGCTCCTGCCCCAAAGACCCAGACGCCGAAGCCGCCCGCAAGCACAAGCATGAGCACATCGAACAGGCGATCCACTACGACACTGGCGAGGGCAGGGGCGAGATCGTTGCCCCGCCCGCGCACATACCACGCCTTGAGGACATCACCGACTTGCCCCGGCGTGGCGATTGCCGCCCACAGCCCGATGCTGTAGAACCGTAGGGCGTCCCGCCACGGTAGCGTGATCCCGAACTCCGCCAGCACATGCTGCCAGCGTCGCGCTTTTGGGGCGAGCAACGGGAAGACCGCCGCCGCCGCGATGCCGACAAGCCAGAGATTCGCGTGGCTCAAGGCGTCCCAAAGTTCGCGCCGCCCGACTTTGAGCACAGCGAAGACCGACAGCCCGACGCCGAGCAATCGGGGCAACCAGCGGCGGAGAATCTGTGTGGCGGTCATCGGATCATGCACCGCGCTCCGGCGGGCGATGCTCATAGGTGCGCTCCACCCGCTCGAAACGCAATGCGGCGATCTGCTCGGAGATCAGCCCTTGTAGGAAGATCACGATGCTCGTCATACACGCCAGCACAGTCGAGTTGGTGATATGGTGCTGCGTGATTCCCGTCCACACCCCGTAGATCGCGCCGAGGGCGAATAGCACGAGTGCAATCGGCGCGAAGACCTTCATCGGGCTGAAAAGCGTGACCATCCGCAGGATAATCAGCACGAACTTCGAGCCGTTCGCCAGCAGTTTCTGCCCGCTCTTGCCGCCTTGCCGTTTGTTCGCAGCGATTTCAACAAACTTCACGCTGTACCCCGCCTTGAGAAATGCGAGCGTGCTCGTCGTCGGGTACGAATAGCGGTTCGGCAGAAGGTGGATGAACTCCAAAATCATCTCGCGCCGGAAGACACGAAACCCGCTCGTCAGATCGGGAATGGGCGTGCCGGAGAGGTACGACGCCATCTTTTCCAGCGCACCGTTGCCGAGGGCGCGAATCGCATTCTGCTGGCTCGATTTCGCCCGCGCCCCGACGATCAGATCATACACACCGGTATGGACGAGCAAGCGGGCGATGTCGTCGGCGCGGTGCTGCCCGTCCGCATCGAGCAGCAGGATATAATCGCCGTGTGCCGTGCGAATGCCCGTTTTGACCGACGCACCGTTGCCTTTGTTGTCGGGATGGCGCACGACGCGCACGGGCAAATCCTGCAACTGGTCCCCGGTGCCGTCGGTGCTGCCGTCGTCCACAACGATAATCTCGGCGTCCGGGTATTCGCCGCAGACACGAGCAAGCACCGCATGAATGCCCGCCGCCTCGTTATACGCAGGGATCACAATCGAGAGCGTCTGCCCCGGCGGGAGATATGCTGCCGCGCCCTGTTGCGCCGTGCGTTCGGTCGTTGCCTGTTCCATCGCCCTCACTCCCGTGGTGTATCCGCCCATTTCCCGCCATTGTACACCACTGTACACCCCTGCCGGGGCTTGGTTACGCTGCACGCTGCACGCACGAAAGCCGCCCGTACTAGCGGGCTAGCGGGCGGCTTTCGCGGTGCGGCACGGGAGATAAGACGTTTAGGGCTGCGTGATGCACACGGGAAAGCCATTGGAAGAATACGTTACACCGAAAGCACACGGCACCGCAGGCACTGCGGGGATGCCGTAGCCGTTCCCGTATCCATAGCCGTTTCCGTACCCATAGCCGTAGCCGCCAGACTGCGCGATGATGCCACTGTCGCTGTAGTAGATCGGGCGACCATTGGCGCAGAAATACTGTCCGTTGACCGTGTAGAGTTGGCCGTCGCCGCAGAAACGATCATCCTGATAGTAGAAGCGCGTGCCGGAGTACGGACCGTACTGTGCATACCCATAGGGGACACCGTACGGTGCGCCGCAATTGTACTGCCCGCAGGGGGACGCGGGCGGGACTGCTGGCCGATCGCACAGATTGCTGCCAATGTAACAGGGATCGCCCTGCGCGATACGTGGTGTCGCCGCGCTGACGGTTGTCACGCCGGAGAGCATCAGTGCCAGTGCAAGTATGCCCACAACCCGTGTCAACCCGTTTCCTGCCAATCGTCGGAGCATGTGTTTCCCTTTCCTGTCGTCTGCATCGCACGAATCGTGTGCCGCCTCACGCGGCAACGCAACGCCGCGCCTATGGAGTCGGCGCGTTCACGGATAGAACGAACAAGCAGCGCGAAGGTTGCCCGCGCTCACATTGCGGCAACTGTGCTGCCCCCCTCCCGCAGAAATATCCAGTCGAGCGCGTCAATCGCCATCGGGGGCGAGAAGATATAGCCTTGCCCGTAGTCGCACCCGAACTCGCGCACGCGCAGCACCTGCGCCTCGGTCTCCAACCCCTCCGCGACAACATCAATTTTGAGGTCGTGCGCCAGTGTGACGATAGCGCGGGTGATAATGTCACTGGCAGCATCGGCATTGCTGCTGAAAGCGCGGTCCAGTTTTAGCGTCGTGATCGGGAAACGATGCAGGTAGATGAGCGACGAATGCCCCGTGCCGAAGTCGTCCACCTGCACATTGACGCCGAGCGCACGCAGCCCCGCCAGTTTTGTCATCGCGGATTCGGTATGCTCGATCAGCGAACTCTCGGTAATCTCTACATTGAGCCACTGGGGTTCATAGCCCGTCTCCTGCAGGATTGCCGCAATCGCCTCGACGAGATCGGGCTGGTTGAAGTGCTTACCGGAAAGGTTGACACTGAGCGAAATCGGGGCGGGCAGCGTAATCCGCGTACGCCACTCGATCAACGTCTGACACGAGTGCCGCAATACCCAGCGATCCAGCGGCACGATCAGCCCGGTATCCTCCGCAATAGGGATAAAATCAGCGGGCGAGACCAGACCGCGCTCCGGGTGCTGCCAGCGTACGAGAGCCTCGAACCCGACGAGCCGACCAGTGAGCAGATCGGTAATCGGCTGGAAGTAGACGCGCAATTCCTCGGATTCGATAGCGCGGCGTAGGTCGGATTCCAGATGCACCTGCGTGAGTACGCGCTGGTGCATCTCGCCATCGAAAACCTCGGTTTCTCCCCGCCCGCGTGCTTTGGCACGGTACATCGCGGTGTCCGCATCGCGTAGCACATCTTCAGTGTGTTCGTATCCGGTATCGCTTAGGGCGATGCCGATGCTCGTCGTCACGAAGACGACATGCCCGTGCAAATCAATGGGCGCGGCGACAGTGGTATGGATACGCTGCGCGACCTGTGCCGCATCACGCGGGCTATGGGGGCCATCAAGGAGCAGGGCGAACTCGTCACCACCGAGGCGGGCAACGGTATCAACGCCGCGCACGCACCCTTCCAAGCGGCGGGCAACGGTGACGAGAAATTCGTCGCCCGCGGTATGCCCGAAGCCATCATTGATGAGCTTGAAGCGGTCGAAATCGAGATACAGCACGGCATAGCGATAGTCGGGGTTGCGCTTTGCACGTTCGAGCGCGACCGAGAGGCGGTCCATGAACAATGCACGGTTCGGCAGCAGAGTCAGGGCATCGTGCAGCGCGGAGAAAGTGAGAATCTGCTCCGCTTGTTTGCGGTCGGTCACATCGTGGATAATCGAATACACAAGGCGGACGCCACGCGCATCAATCACGCTGGCGTGAATTTCCACATCACGCACTTCCCCCGATGCGAGATGATGCTGTGTCTCGTGTGGGGATTGCTCACCAGTTCGCATCGGGGGATACGCATCGAACAGCGTTGCCCCCAATTTTTCTATCGTGAAGTTTGTTAGTTGCTCCCACGTATAGCCGTAGAATGCACATGCTGCCGGGTTCGCATCAACAATTGCGCCGGTTTCGGGGCTCACAAGCAACTTGATCGCCCCGTTGCCCATGAACATCTGGCGGTGCCGCTCCTCGCTCTCGCGCAGGGCTTCTTCTGCGTACTTACGCTCGGTAATGTCCTGCGCCGCGCCGTGAATGTGGGTAACATTGCCGTCAGAATCCCGCACGGGGCTGCTGTAGTCGCGCAGCCAGCGCAGATTTCCGCCCGCCGTACGGACGCGGAACTCCGCAACGTGGGCATCTCGCGTCCGTAAGATGTGCCAGTGTGCAACTGCGACCGGGAGGTCGTCGGGGATGATGAGCATGTGCCAGTCCATCTCGCCCGGTTGCATCCCCATCGTATGGGCAAACGCGGGAGTCATCCACTCGAAGGCGAAGGTGCCATCCGGTTCCGGGCGGAGGGTGTAGGCAAAATCGGACGTGAGTTCCGAGATCAGACGATACCGCTCCTCGCTGGCATGCAGAGCGGTCATGATGTTTCCCTGCTGACGCGCATAACGGATCGCCCGTTCCAACATCGCGGCATCGAGTTGGTCTTTCACAAGATAATCTGCCGCGCCCCCCTCCATCGCCTGAAGATCGGTACGGCGGCTGTCCTGCCCGGTGAGCACGATTACCGGAATAGCGGGGTACTGTTCGCGTATCCTCGCCAGAACTTCCAGCCCGTTGTGCATACCGAGGCGGTAATCGAGCAGGCAGAGATCATACGGCTGTGCGGCGAGTGACGCATACGCCGCCGCCGCCGATGACACCCAGTCCATTGTGTATCTCCCGCCGGGAATCTCTTCCAATACCGTGCGGGTGAGTATCCAGTCTTCTTCGTCGTCCTCGATGAGCAGAATACGGAGGTGCGCGTCAGCCATGTTACATGCCCCCTCCGGTGGGTAAGGCGACGAGATCGAACCAGTAATTGCTGAGTGTCTGCATCGTACGGACAAGTGACTGAAACGTAACAGGTTTGGTGACGAACGAGTTCGCACCGAGATTGTAGCTCCGTGCAATATCCTCGTCGGCACTTGAGGTTGTCAGGATCACTACCGGAATTGAACGCAGCCGCGCATCCGACTTGATCTCTTCCAGTGCCTCGCGCCCGTTCATACGAGGCATGTTGAGATCGAGCAGGATCAAATCGGGGCGCGTCGCGTCGTCAGGCGTCGCATATCTTCCCCGTTGATGGAGATACTCCATCAACTGCTCACCATCGTGGACAAACCGCAGGTTAATGACTGCGTGACTTTCCGCAAGGGCTTCTTTGGTCAACAGGCAATCATCTACATCGTCATCAGCAAGCACGATTGTCAGTGTCCGCTTCGTTGCCCCGGTCATTCCCCCCACCCTTCCGCCCACGCCCGTCAACAGGCAATGTGATAATGAACGTTGCACCCTCTCCCGGCACACTGCGTGCAGTGATCGCTCCGCCGTGATAGGCGACAATTTTTTCGCAGATCGCCAGCCCGATTCCCGTGCCGGTATATTCTTGCCGACTATGCAACCGCTGAAAGACCGTGAAAATACGATCAAGATATTTTTCGTCGAACCCGATACCGTTGTCCGCTACCGCGAGTTCGTAGATGTTTTCTGCGGTGTATCGTCCCGTCACTCGCACAACCGGCGGCACACCGGGTGCGGAGAACTTCAGACCGTTGCCGATCAGATTCTGGAATAGCGCACGCATTTGTCGGGGGTCTGCATAGATGGTGGTAAGTTCACCAATATCTACGCTCGCGTGGCACTGCTCGATCACTGCTTCGAGGTCTGCGAGGGTTTCGCATGCGATACGGTCCAGATGTACCGGCACCATCGGCACGACATCCTGTGTCACGCGGGAGAAGGCGAGCAGATCATTGATGAGTGTCTGCATCCGGGCGGCAGCATCCAGCATCCGGGCGAGATAATCGCGCCCAGTTTCGTCGAGTTGCGCGGCGTTGCGCGTCAGCAGCCGGTCACCGAAGGCGCGGATTTTTCGCAGCGGCTCTTGCAGATCGTGCGAGGATACCGAGGCGAAATCCTGTAGCTCGTTGTTGCTGCGGGCAAGTTCGGCGGCGGCGGCGACGAGCGAATCCACCATCTGCTTGCGCTCGGTAACATCAGTAAACGAGGTGACGACGCCCGTAAGGAGACCGGTACCCTCCTCGATCAATGGCTGTGCATTGATGAGCAACCAAGCCAGTTCGCCACCTGGCTTGCGGATGCCCATGGTGATGTTGTGCTGCGTCTCACCAGTACGAAGCGCACAGATAGCGGGGTGTCCGTCGCCGGGAAAAGGCGATCCGTCTTCGTGAATTGCTTCCCAGCGGGAGTCCATGCTGGTACGCCCGGTCAGTGCGTCGGTGGAAAGACCGAGAATGCGCTCCGCGCTGGCGTTTGCGGCGACGATCGCGGCGGACAAGTCTTGCAACACTACGCCTTCGTCGAGCGCGGCAAGTACACGGCGATAGAGTGCCTCGCTTGCACGCAGGGCATTCTCGGCGCGTTTGCGCTCGGTGATGTCGCTGTTAATTTCCAGCACCGCGTGCATGATGTTCGCATCGTTCCACATTGCGACCTGCCGGCTGGCGACTATTACCGTTGTCCCATCGCGGCGCGTGTGGGTCAGTTCGCCCTCCCACCGCCCGTGCGTCAGGAGGGCAGTCTCCTGCTCATTGAGGGAGTGGGGAAAATGCGTACACAGAAGCGCGTGGGTAATCGTGCCGAGGGCATCTGCACGAGGCCAGCCATACATCTGCTCCGCGCCGTTGTTCCAGAAGCGAATGTCGCCACCGAGGTCACGCACGATGATTGCTTCGTGTGTCTGTTCGAGCAGTTCCGCCTGCTGCGCAATCTCGCGCTCGGCACGGTTGCGCTGCGTCACGTCACGCATCACTGCCTGATAGGCGGGCTTTCCTCGATACGTACACGGGATGCCGACGAACTCTACCTCGATTATTGTGCCATCGAGACGGCGCATCCGACGTTCCGCCAAGGGCGTCGGGACAGTGTCGCCGTACATCTGCGCCAGCCGCTTCATGGCGCGTGGCGTTTCTTCGGGATGCGCCAATTTGAGCATCGGTGTGCCGTATGCATCTTCGGGGGAGCGTGCACCGATCAACTCCGCACATGCCTTATTCATATAGACGATCTCGCCGTTCGCATGGATGAGAATTGCCTCCGGCGATTCCTCGACGAGTAACCGATAGCGGGTCTCGCTCTCGCGGAGTGCCGTCTCTACCATGACCCGCGAAGTCACATCGCGTGAAACGCTATGCAATTCCATCGGTGCGCCAGTATCGGGATTGTGGACCAGGTCCGTGATGGTCTCGAACCAGATATACGAGCCATCTTTGCGCCGAAACCGATAGGTGATCTGCGAGCGGGAATTCGCAGTATGCCTCTCCTGATGATTGGCACGGATCGCGGCGAGATCGTCAGGATGGACGAAATCGTATGGGTGCTGCCCCTCCATCTCTGCCGGTGTGTAGCCGAGCAACCGTTCGCACGATGGCGAGACATACTGATAGAGACTAGAGAGGTCGTGCCGTGTGATGAGATCGGTCGCATTTTCCGCGATGAGGCGAAACCGCAGTTCGTTCTCGCGCAAGGCTGCTTCTTCGCGCAGCCGCTCCGTAATGTCACGCAGGCTGACGAGCAAGGCGGGTTCGCCTGCCCAGCGGCACTCCGCACGGTACATGCCGAGCATTCGCACCGTCCCGTCCCGCCGCACGAATCGTCCCTGCCATGCACCGCTGAGGTCGGAATGCCCTCCGTCAGCGAACGCCACCCGCACCGCGTCGCGCTCGTCCGCATGGGTATAGTCGAGGAACGAGGTACCTATGAGTGCTGCGGGAAATTCCCGACCGAACACCACCGCCGCCGCCGTGTTTGCGTAGCGGATTGTGCCATCCGCATAGATGACTACACCGCTCGGCAGTGCGTCGAGGACGAAGCGCATGTCGCTGTCGTCTTCGTGGATACGGTGTTCGAGTTCAGCATAGGCGGTGTGCAGGGCGACATTCCGGTGCAACCCATCCCGCAGGCGATTTTCGAGCATCGCATTAGTGAGGGCGAGCCCCGCTTCCCGCGCCGCACGCACCCGCAACGCCACAACCAGCACAATCATCGCCGGGATAACGACGACGACCACCGCCATATGACCGACATCGTCCGGCGCATAGCGAAACGGCATTCCGGGAACGGAGAAATACCAGACCGCATACACCATCAGCACTACCGCCGCGATGACGCCGACTGCCGTGCCACCGACAAATGCTGCGTATGCCATCGCAACGAAGCAGAGCGCACCGATTCCCGCCACTCGTACCCCGGCGTGTGCCATTCCTTCGATGACGACGAGCGAAACGAGCAGCAGCACGAGACCATGCCAGCGTCTCCACCATCGCGGCAGCGATGCGGGATCGTGGGCATCATCGTTCGTTTTCCCGGCAACGGCAGGTGGGTCTAACGGCGTAGCCTGCGTTGCCTCGGGGTCC
>JBBRMX010000156.1:0-8632 GCA_038230615.1 Thermomicrobiales bacterium
CGACCGTTACATATTGTGCCATCATTCCCCCTCTGGGAGAGGACTGAGGGCTGAGGGCTGAGAGTTGCATCCCGCGTATGATGGTTGTTTACCACCACGATACAAAAGCAAATTACTCAGCCCTCAGTCCTCAGCCCTCCTTAGTATCCGGTGCCGGACAGTTTCTTATCCACGGCTGCCCGGAGGCGGTCCGCAAGGGCGGGCATCGTCAGTTCATCTTCGATCTGCGCGAAGAAGCCCTCCACGATCAACCGCTCGGCGTCACGTCGCGGGATGCCGCGTGCCATCAGGTAGAAGAGTTGGTTTGCGTCCACCTGTCCGAGCGTCGCGCCGTGTGTGCAGCGCACATCGTTCGCTTCGATCTCCAGTTTCGGGATGCTGTCGGAGCGGGCGTGATCGGAGAGGAGCAGGTTGCCGTTGCGCTGATACGCATTCGATTTCTGCGCCAGCGGGCGAACATGGATCAGACCGCTGTAGATCGTGCGGGCAGTGTCACGCAGCCCGAACTTGAAGAGCAAGTCCGATACGCTGTTGCCTTTGACATGATCTTGCAGGGTCTCGTACGAGAAAATCTGCTTTTCATCCGCGAATGTGAGGTTGAGGATGCGGGCGTGCGTTCCCTCACCGTTCAGCACCGTGTCAATATTGTACTTCGACAGTTGCCCACCTAAGCCGACGTTGATCGTCTTCGCAGTGCTGTTCGCGTCCTGCAAGAGCCGCTGCGTATGAAACGAGAAGGTGGAGCGATTCCATCGCTGCAAGTTCGCGTATTCGATATGCCCCTTCGCCCCGGTGATGAGTTCCACCACCGTGGAGGCGAAGCCCTGCACGCCGTCGGTCGGCGCGGAGGCGTATTCGTCCACGAAATTGACGGTCGCGCCTTCCTCCACCACGATGAGGGTGTGGGGGAATGCGCCGAGATGCGGCGTGGTCGCCCAATAGATGGCGTGAATCGGCATCTCCACTTTGACGCCTGCCGGGACATAGACGAAGACGCCGCCGTTCCAGAATGCGCCATGCAGGGCGGCAAACTTGTTCGTCTCCGGCGGCACGGCGCGGGTCATGAAGTGCGGTCGTACGAGGGCTTCGTGGTCGCGCATCGCCGTGTGCATATCGGTGATGATGACGCCCGCATCCGTGAGCGACTGCGCGATCTCGACATGCGTCGTGGAGCCGTCGTGCTGCACGAACAACGCGCCGCGCTCATCGGGATTCTCCAGCACATCGGCGATCTCCGCCGGAATGCCCTGCTCCTCGCGCATCGCGCCGTAAGGGATCACCTCTGCGATCTTCATGCCTTTGAGGTCGGTGCGTCGCCATTCCTCATCGCGCAGCGTCGGCATCGGGATACCTTCATAGGTCTCCCACGCACGCAGGCGTGCCTCACGCACCCACTGGGGTTCGTTCCACGCCGCCGAGAGTGCTTCCACCGCCGCACGGGAAAAACCCGCCTGTGCCGTTTGCGTCATCGTCACCAACACCGTCCTCCTACACACCACGCCGCCACATTCGTGCAGCAGCGATTATTGCATTGTACGAACCGCGAACAGGTCCGCGATTTTCACTCGAAATCCCGGCAGCACCGTACCGCCGTCCAGTTCGTCGTCCGCGCCGAGTTCGCGGATCGCCTCGCCTCGCGCACAGACCGTCACCTCGCGGTTTTTCGGCCACACGACCCACACGAGTTGTGCGCCCGTAGCGAGATATTCCCGCGCTTTATCGTGCACATTCTGCGCGCGGTCATCGGGGGAGACGATCTCTACCGCGAGATCGGGGGCAAACGGGATATAACTACGAAATCCCTCATCCGGTATACGGTCAGCGGCGATAAACGACACATCCGGCACACGTACCGTATCCGGTTCTCGGCGCGTGAGATAGCCGAGGCCATCCACAAAGACCTCGCCCAGATTGTGCCGCAGTACGAAAGCGTCGAGCAGCCGGAAGATCGCCACAACAACCCGCGCATGGGTATGCCCTGTTCCCGGCATCTCGACGATCTCCCCTTCTACGAGTTCGACCCGTTTGTCGGAAAGGTCGGGCATCGCCAGAAACGCATCGGCGGTCATCAGTTTTTGCTCAACGACCATCGCCATCACCTCGCATCGTACCCGCTGCGGTTACGGGGAAGAAATGGCGCACAGGAGATGGCGATTGCCGCCCCCCCCCCGTGCGCCCAGAAACGAGATTACCCGACCGACCCTTCCAGTTGGAGTTGGATGAGGCGGTTCAGTTCAAGGGCGTACTCCATCGGGAGTTCCTTGACAATCGGCTCGATGAAACCGTTGACGATCATCGCAATTGCGTCGTCCTCGGAGATGCCGCGCGACATGAGATAGAAAATCTGCTCGTCACCGACCTTCGAGACCGTCGCCTCGTGACCGATGTTGACCTTCTCTTCCTCGATCTCGATATAAGGGTACGTGTCGGTGCGGCTCGCCTCGTCCATCAGGAGCGCATCGCAGCGCACATTGCTCCGAGCATTCTCCGCGCCGGGATAGACTTTGAGCAACCCGCGATACGATGCCCGCCCGCCGTCCTTCGAGATGGACTTGGAAAGAATCGTGCTCGATGTGTTCGGTGCGACGTGGACAACCTTGCCGCCCGCGTCCTGATGCTGCCCCTTGCCTGCGAATGCTACGGAGAGAATATCCCCGCGCGCACCCGGCTCCATCAGGTAGATGGCGGGGTACTTCATCGTCAGTTTGCTGCCGAGGTTGCCGTCTACCCACTCCATCACGGCATTTTCGTACGCGACGGCACGCTTCGTAACGAGGTTATAGACATTGTAGGACCAGTTCTGAATCGTCGTGTAGCGGACGCGAGCATCCTTCTTGACGATGATCTCGACTACCGCGCTGTGCAGCGATTCGGTTGCATACACGGGAGCGGTGCAACCCTCGACGTAGTGCACCTGCGAACCTTCGTCCGCGATGATAAGCGTGCGCTCGAACTGCCCGCTGTTCTCGGCATTGATGCGGAAGTATGCCTGCAACGGCAAGTCCACTTTCACACCCTTCGGCACATAGACGAACGAGCCGCCCGACCACACCGAGGTGTTGAGCGACGCGAATTTGTTGTCGTTCGGTGGGATGATCGTGCCGAAGTACTCTTTCACGAGGTCTTCGTGCTCGCGCAGGGCGGTGTCCATGTCGCAGAAGATCACGCCTTTTTCTTCCCAGTCCATCGAGATATTGTGATAGACACTCTCGCTGTCGTACTGCCCGCCGACACCCGCGAGGAAGTTCTTCTCTGCTTCGGGGATACCGAGCTTATCGAAGGTGTTGCGGATATAGTCCGGCACATCGTCCCATGTGCGGGCGTTCTTGTCCGTCGCGCTCATGTAATAGTGGATATTCTGGAAATCAATCTCGCTCATGTCGCCGCCCCATGTGGGCATCGGGCGGCTCTCGAAGAAGTCGAGCGACTTGTGGCGCAGCGCACGCATCCACTCCGGTTCCTGCTTGAGCGCACTGATCCGCTCCACGACATCGTGGTTTAGCCCCTTGTCGAACTTCACCGCGTATCCCGCCTCGGAATCGTGGAAGCCGTATTTGTCCTGATACGATTCCACACCGAGGTCTGCCGCCAGTTCGTCCTGCGGGAGCCATTCGCGTGTCTCTTGGGTGTTCAGTTCGTCGGTCATGGTGTCCTCCAGTGTCCCCCACCCATCATGGGCGGGGCGAGGGTAAAAATCAGGAAACTGCCGGTTCCGCGAGTTCTTCCGGCGTCAGTTCGTGGCCCAGTTCCGCCAAGAGCGGGCCGTAGCCTTTTTCTTCGAGCATCAGTGCGAGTTCGGGGCCACCGCTCTTGATGATGCGTCCGCGTGCTAGCACATGGACGAAATCGGGCTTGATGTAGTTCAGGAGCCGCTGGTAATGGGTGATAACCAACACACCCATGTTGTCGCCTTCGCGCTCAATCAGTTTGTTCACGCCGTCCGACACGATCCGCAAGGCGTCAATATCCAGACCGGAATCGGTCTCGTCCAGCACCGCGATCGTCGGGCGCAAAATCGCCATCTGCACGATCTCGTTGCGCTTCTTCTCGCCGCCGGAGAAGCCCTCGTTCACGTACCGCTTGGCGAACGAGCGATCCATCTGCAACTCACCGAGGGTGTCCCAGAGTTGCATCCGAAACTCAATCGGCGTGAGATCGGTGCTGTGGACACTGTTGTAGGCGAGGCGCATGAAGTCTTCCACCCGCACGCCGGGAATCTCGGTCGGGTACTGAAAGGCAAGGAAAAGACCGAGGCGGGCGCGTTCGTCGGTATCCAGCGTCAGCACATCTTGCCCCTTGAGCCATGCATGACCGCCGTCAACGGCGTACGCACTGTTGCCCATCAGCGTATTGGCGAGGGTAGATTTGCCGGAACCGTTCGGCCCCATGATGGCATGAACCTCACCGGGGCGCACAGTCAGCGACAGCCCCTTGACGATCTGCTTGTCTTCCACCGAGACGCGAAGGTTTTCAATTACCAATGCGTTCGTTTCGCGTCCGTTCTGTTGCACATCCGTCATCGTGCGTGTATCCTCCCTTGCCACACAAGGCAGCATTGCCCTGCATCATTTCTCAACTATACAGTATAAAATGTACCACAGATAGCCCCGAAGGGCAAGGAATTGTATCCAACGTAGGTTGCTGCGCGAAAGCCTCTTTGGGTAGCGGCGTTTGGTGTCCGTAACCTATCCGGTATTGCCCTGCAACGGCTCACGCGCAAAGTGTTCTTCCATTCCTCTGAACAATGAGGGGGACGCGGCATATGGCGAACATCATTTTCGTGGGCAATCTTCTGTGTGCGACCTTCATGGCGGGGGTGATCTGGTATGTACAGATCGTCCATTACCCTCTGTTTGCGTTGGTCGGGAAGAGTGATTTCCTCGCGTATCATGCGGCGCACAGCACACGAACCACATTCGTCGTTGCGGCACCGATGGTGGGCGAGATAGGGCTGTCGCTGCTCCTGCTGGCGGTTCGTCCGGCGTATGTATCGGCAGCGGTCGCGTGGGTAGCAGGTGCGCTCACGCTCGTGACGTGGGGCGCGACCTTCGCGTTGGCGGTGCCGTCGCACACGCTGCTCGGCGGCGGGTGGGATCGGGCGGTCATCGTCGCGCTCGTATCGCGCAACTGGGTACGGACGGCGGCATGGTCTGCGCGGGCGGTGCTGCTCGGCGTGACATGCGCGATAGTGCTGCCCGTCACGTAACGAAAGCGAGTGGCACGAGTGTTGCATCTCTTCCCATAGGAAACGAATATGCCACGCGCATACGAAGGAGACCGTACAATGCTACAGAGCGCACACACCCCGATCACCGATTACCTCGAAGAACCGCTGCTGGCGGTAGATGTCCGGGAGCCGTCCACATTGCTCCTGCGGCGGCTGGAAAGTGACGGGCAGCAAACCGCCCTCATCGTGGATGGCGGCAAGCCCGTCGGTATCGTCCGGCTCGCAGCAGCGCGGGAAGAAGCAGCCGATGATCGCCTCGTTGGGAATCTGTCGGTCGAGCCCCTGCCAGTGGTGCTGCAAGACACTATGACCGCGCAGGACATCGTGAATATCCCCGACGCGGCGGGTATGGACCGGTTGCCGGTGGTAAATGCGGCCGGAATGCTCATCGGCGAAATCGTGCGCTCACGCCTGCTGGCGGCGGGTGATTTGCGCGAAGGCGAAACCGCGACCGTCGTCACGGAAACTACACTCGGTGAAGCCGTCGCGGTGGACGTACGGGAGGGGCAGAGCGTCGTTAGCAGCAACGGGCATCGCATCGGCACGGTCAAAAGCGTGATCGTCGAGGCGAACAGCGGACGCATCAGCCATTTTATTCTCACCGAGGGCACGATTTTCAAGCACGACCGCAAAGTGAATGTGGAATTGATCGCGCCGGATACGGGTGATACCGACACCCTGCATCTCAAGGTAGACAAGGAAGATATTGACCGCCTCGGCGATTACGGTGTGGACGAGCCCGCGCGATAGCCGCCCCGTCCGTGCGATTTCGTCAGCGGACGTAATACACGACGAGGCTGGTCGTCTTCCCGTAAGGGCCGAGCGTGGCATCCACAAGGTTGTTGCAGACGCTCTCATCGCCCGCTTTCGCATTTGCGCCGCCCGGTGTGGTACTGGCACCACGCAGGGTCACTTTGACACTCGATTGCGTCTCGCTCTCCACTTTTCCGATGACGCCTGCGAAGCCGTCGCTCTTTTCGGTCTCCCACCCGGCAACATTCTTGAAGTAACTCGGTTGGAAGACTGCGACGGCATTTTCACGCGGGCCGTCTACCTGCGCGAAGCCATTTTGTAGCAATGCATCGCGCAGATCGCGTGCTACCCCGGCATCTTTCACGATGCCGCGCCGCTGGAGATAGACTGCCGCGCTGCACGCAGATGCGGGTTGCGGGGCTGCGGTTGCAGGTGGGGCAGGCGGGGCGGTTGGCGCGGGCGGTTTTGCAGCGAAGGCAGGCACCGGCACGACGGGATTCGATACCGGATATTTGATGACCACACGTGGCGTCGGTGGAATGGCGACCTTCTGCACCACTGGTTTTTGGACGACGGGCGGCATGTACCGCCGCGCATTCGGACCTTCGTTCGGTCCCCACGGTTTGCCGCACGCGGGACCGCACGCATCCACGCCCATCGTCGCCCACGGCACTGCACCGAGCACGGCAACGACCACCGCACCGCTTACCAACCAACGCATCACCGATTTACGTGCCATCTCCCCTCGCCCCCTGCCATATGCGTATGTGCATGTCTGTGTGTCTGCATATCTGCGTAGTGGAATTGCCCGCGTCTTCGTTTTGTATAACGGACGAATGGTGTATTGCGCTACGCTCCGACCGAAATTGCCCCCGAAAGCCCGAAAAATTGTCCGCCGCCGCTGCCGCCGCGCTATACTCGCCCGCATCGGTGTCGTTTCGCGTGGAGGAGCCTCCCTATGTCCGCCTCGATTCCCTCCGTTCCATCGTCGCACACGGGCGCAATCCCGACGCCCGCCGCGCATCTCGGTTTCGAGCCGGGGGCAGCACGCAAACTCGCATCGTGGAGCACCATCGCGGCATACTTCGAGTTGCTCGGCACACATTCGCCACGTGTACAGACCGAGACGTACGGCACCTCGACCGAAGGACGCCCGCTGCTGCTCTCAGTGATCACAAGCGAGGCGACGCACGCGAAACTCGGCGACTACCGCGAGACGCAGGCGCACCTCGCTGACCCACGCGGTATCACACCGGACGCGATCGCGCGATATGTCGCACAGGGAAAGACTGTTGCACTCGTCACCTGCACGATCCACGCGACCGAGGTCGGCGCGACGCTGATGGCGATGCAACTCGCGCACGATCTCGCCACGAAAGACGACGAACTGACACGCGAAATTGTCGACAATATCATCCTGCTGCTCGTGCCGTCGCTCAACCCCGATGGGTGGGACCTCGTGCATACGTGGTACACGAAGACGCTCGATACCGCGTACGAAGGCACCGCGCCGCCGCAGCTCTATCAGACCTACACCGGACACGACAACAACCGGGACTGGTTCATGCTGACGCAGCCGGAAAACCGCGCCACCGTCGAACGCATCCACAATGTCTGGCACCCGCAGATCGTCTACGATCTCCATCAGATGATGCCGGACGGCCCGCGCTACTTCGTGCCGCCGTTCATTGACCCGTACGACCCGAATGTAGACCCGATCTTGTCGCAGGAGATCAACGCCCTCGGTAGCACGATGGCGCAAGCACTGGCGGCGAACGGCAAAACAGGTGTGGCAACGAGCATCATCTTCGATGCCTACTCGCCTTCTCGTGCGTATCAGCATTATCACGGCGGCGTCCGCATCCTGTCGGAGGCGGCAAGTTGTCGTATTGCCACACCCACGGTGGTCGCGAAGGAAGACTTACGCGTCGGGCGCGGGTTCGATCCCCATATCGCCACATGGAATCATCCGCACCCGTGGCAGGGCGGCGAGTGGACACTCGCGGACATCGTCTCGTACAACCGCATTGCGACCGATGCGCTTTTGGGGCACGCGGCGCGATACCGCGATATGTGGCTCGGCAACTTCGCCGCGCTCTCGCAACGTGCGGTGGAACGGCGCGAACGCCCTGCTGCCTTCGTCGTTCCGTCAGGGCAGCGCGACCCCGGCACCGCTGCCGAACTATTGCAGGTATTGCAGCGCGGGCAGGTAGAAATGCACCGCGCCACGACGCGCTTTCTGTCGGACGGCGTGATGTACCCGGCGGGGTCAGTCGTCGTGCCGCTGGCGCAACCGTACGGGGCATATGCGAAGACGCTGCTGGAATCGCAGCAGTACCCCGATTTGCGCCTCTTTCCCGACGGCCCGCCAAAACCGCCGTACGACATCACCGCGCACTCACTCCCGTTGCAGATGGGTGTCGAGGCGGTTGCGGTGAGCGCGGCGATCAGTACCGAACTCGTCCCCATCACCGAGTTGCTACCGACGCCGCAGGGCGCGGTACGTGGCACCGGCACGGCGGGGTTGGTGCTCGGCGCGGAGACGAACGGCGGCGTGAAGGCGATCAATGCGCTGCTCGCCGAGGGGCTGGAGGTGAGCCGCACGAACGGCCCGGTACGTGCGGGGGGCGAGGAATATGCGACAGGCGCATA
>JBBRMX010000157.1:0-8619 GCA_038230615.1 Thermomicrobiales bacterium
CGACTGCGCCAGTCTTTTAGCGCGGCATCGAGGGTGGAGAGCGGTTCGCGCCCGGTGACGAAGGCGCTGACGCGATCCGCGACGAAGCGGTTCAGTTCGCCGCCTTTCGTGGCGTTGGTCGGGGAATAAGCAGTGAGGGCGGGGTTATCTATGCCGACGGCGGCGATGTCGTAGGCGGCATTTTGGAGATAGTGCGCGTCGCCGGGGTCGGCGGGGAAGTAGTAGACGCGGGGCGGGTAGACGGGGTTGCCCATCTCGTTGATCTCGCTTCTGCCGCGCTCGTTGAGAATGCGTGTGCCGTCCGGCTGCACGGAATGATGCGTCCCTTCGATACCGAAATTGACGAAATTGTATTCCTCGCTGCCGAACGGGGCGGCGAAGTAATTCAGCACGCGCAGCAAATCTTTCGCTCGTTCGGGGTCTTTGGCATTCTTGGCACTCATGGCGATCATGCCGCCGAAGCCGAGACCGTTGTACGTCACGCCCTTGCCGCCGTCTGCACCGGGTGGCACCAATGCACCGAGGTTCGCTGCCGGGTTGACTTTCTTCGCCTCCGCACGCACGCGAATATCGCCGTTGAGTTGCACGAGTTGGTCGGCGTACGCGCCGATCTTGCCTGCAATCAGGTTCTGGGTCGCCTGCGAGCGGTTCATCGTAGCGGCGTCGGGATGATAGACGCCCGCATCGTAGAGCCGCTTGGCGAAGGTGAGGGCATTCCGGTATTCGTCGGTCTCGATAGCGTTGGTGAGGGTGCCGTCCGCATTTTTGCGCCAGCCGTTTGGCACGCGGAACATCCCCTGAATGAATACCATGCTCCAATCGCCGCCCTGCCCGCCAAGACCCCATGTGTCTTGCTTGCCGTTGCCGTCGGGGTCGCCCTTCGTCATGGTGTCGAACAGGCGAAGAACTTCATCGGCGTTTTTCGGCGCGGGCAGACCGGCTTTCTCCGCCCAATCGAGCCGGAGTATGAGGGGATTACCGAACAGGAAGCCGAGGCGCGGCACACCGTAGAGTTTGCCGCCGATTGCGCTGTTTTTCCAGACCCAATCGGGGTATTGGGCGATATTGGCGAACTCTTTCGCGCCGCTGCCGAGGTACGGCGTGAGATCGGCGAATGCGCCCGCCTGTAGTGCGCGGAACTGGTCTGGCGTACTCTGGGGCGAAACCGAGAGCAGATCGGGCAAGTCGCCGCCCGCGAGTAGCGTCGTCGTGCGCTCACTATATTGCGGCAGCGGCACGAGGGTGTATTCGACGGATGCGCCGAGCCGCTTTTCGAGTTCTTGTAGCCAGAGATTTTCGTTGCGGGGCGGGGGCGGCGGTTGCTGCGACGCTTTAAAGATCGAGATTTTGCCGCTCTTGACCGGGATAATCGTGACGGTCTTGAAAGGCGTTGGCGGGATCGTGAAGGCATCCGGTACGACAGGGGAGCGCGATGCGATCTTGCCGCTTGTCGTTGCGGACGGGGACGGTGCCGCGCCCGGTGCGGTGCTCGGTACGGCGGCAGTTGTCATTGCTGCTGCGGGCGGGGCGATTGTTGCTGCTGTGGGTGAAATGGGCGGGGAAGTCGGGGGGATGACGGTTGGTGCGGTGCGCTCCGCGCCACATGCGGCGAGTGCGGTGCTCGCCGCCAGCCCTGCCGTCCCTGTCAGTACTGCCCGCCGTGTGCGAGGCAACGCGAAAACCCGCTGCTCGTTCTGCATCGTCCGCTGCTCCTTCGGTTGGGGTGACTTACACCCTAGATGATGGCAGTGTGACGAAAAAATGAGCGCGGCGCAAGTGCTACTAGGAATATATAGTCGGGTTATATGGTATAATACCCGTGTCCTGAGGTGGGAAGTCGTACCCCACGCAACGGGTGCCACGGGTCATTCTGCGGAGATGCCGGGGTTACGTCCGGTGTACGGGACAACATACGAACCCCTGAGCCGGCTTTATGTCGGCTTTCCTTTTGCCCACTTCCACTTGTCCGCTCGCATTTCGCCATTCTTGAAAATGTTTCGCGGGGCTGCGACATACGCGGTGATGAGCCAATGTTCTTCACATTCATCGCCCACGAAGTTCGCCAAGCTCACCGCGAGCGCGATGTACTGGTCGGAATTGTCGGGGTTCTGCACTGCGAGTGCGTGCGACCAGTGTTTCGATTCCTGCCGATATTCTGGAGCAACGCCCACAATTTCCGGTCTATGCAACGCACGAATGATCATATGCGGGTTGCGTTCGAGGATGGGCAAGCGTCCATCTTTCTTGCTGCGAACGTACTCCAGACGCTCCGGCTTGATTACCGTCGGCATTGCCCGCAAATATTCGCGTCCCGGCGTTCCCGGCTCGTGGAGCCAGCGCAAGTCCGCACTCATGCCGAGAGAAACAGTCGTCTGCGACTGCCAATCAATCAACGCGGATGCACCACTCTTTCCCGTTGCGCTCTCCATCCATGCTCCCATATCACAAGATGTGGCGGCTACCCGCTTCTCCTTCCGTGTCAGTGGGCGAGGGCGGGGACGGCGGCGAATTGCGGGAGCCATTGGGCTTCGGCGGCGAGGAGTTCGTCTACCATGCGGCGAATTTCTTCGAGCGTCAGGAGTGCGCCGGTGAGCGGATCGAGGGCGACGGCGTGGTAAATATGCTCCGCGTTGCCGGTGAGGGCGGCTTCGACGGCGAGTTCTTGGACATTGATATTGGTGCGATTGACGGCGGCACACTGCGGCGGCAATGCGCCAATATGCGTCGGCTGAATGCCGTTTTTGTCCACGAGGCAGGGGAGTTCGACGCAACAGCCGTGCGGGAGGTTCGTAATCAACCCGTCGTTCGGCACATTGCCGTAGACGACGCGAGACGTGCCGGTCTCCATGCTGTCCACGATCAACGCGCCGTATTCGTCGGACGGGACAAGGTTTGCTTTGAGTTTTTCGAGGAGTGTGGCGGTTTGCCCGCTCTCGTCGTGGGCGGCGCAGATGTCGTAATAATCCCAGCGGGCGGGGATAAACGACTGCACATGCGCGGCATCTTTACGGAAGTAGGGCAGGTATTCGGACGCGTGATGGCTCGATTCGGTATGAAAGTAGCCGAACGCCGCCATAATCGCGGTGCGGACGGTCTCTTGTGCGCCCTCGTAGGTGTTCGCGCCCTTCGTAGCGTCGCTATGGTCGCCGTGATCTTCGGTCAGTCCAGCGACGTGCTGCGGACGCAGATAGCGGGTACGCATCGTCTCGCGCAGGCGGGGCATAAGATCGGTATCGTGCTGCCGGAAGCGGAGGAACCACGCCTGATGATTGATGCCCGCGACGAGATAGTCTATCTCGTTGTACGGCACATCGAGATTCCGCGCCAGCATGTGCGAGGTATTCTGCACGCTATGGCACAGCCCAACGGTCTTGATACCGAGGCGGCTGAGATACCAGCAGTTCATCGCCATCGGGTTGGCGTAGTTGATGAGGATGGCATCGGGGCAGAGATCGTGCATGTCCGCCGCGATCTCGGCATAGGCGGGGGCGGAGCGGAGGAAGCGGAAGACGCCGCCGGGGCCGAGGGTATCGCCAACAGTCTGATCCAGCCCGTATGCGCGGGGTATGCTCACATCGAGATGGTAGGCTTCTAGCCCGCCGACTTGGAAGGTGACGATGACGTACGCTGCGCCGTCGAGGGCGGCGCGGCGGTCAGTTGTCGTCTCGATGCAGGTAGAGAAGCCGTGATGAGCGACGAGTTCCCGTGCCGCCGCTGCGGTGCGCTCCGCCCGATTAAGATCAACATCCATCAGGGCGAGGGTGCAACCGCGCAATGCGGGGAAACTGAGCAGATCGCCCACGAGCCGCAGGGGAAAGACGTAGCCGCCTGCCCCGATAATCGCAATTTTCATGTGCGCTCCTTTGTGTCGTACAGTATGGTGCAAACTCGATCACGTGTCGCGCTCACTCTACCGCCGGGGGTGGGCGGGCGGCAAGAGAACGGTTTTCGCCCGCCGCGCATTTGCGGTACACTCGTGTAGACGGCAGACAGGACGACCGACCGGGAGGGAATGTATGGCAGCGGCGACCGCATCCATCGGCAAGAGCGTGCTCGACAAACTGGCGACCTTCGATACACCGACGATCTGCAATCTTGTGGAGTTGTTCGATGTGCGCCCGCGCAACACGGGATATATGGACGGGCGTATCGTGGCGGCGTTCCCGGTGCTTTCCGCGAAACCCGTCGTGGGGTTCGCGGCGACGGCAACATTCCGCAGCTCCGCGCCACCCCGCGCCGGAGATTCGTATGCGGGGATGCCTGCGCAAGTAGAGCGGTTCACGGAGTTGTCCGGTCCCGCGTTTGTGGTCTTTCAGGATGTGGACAGCCCCGCCGTCTCCGCGACGTTTGGGGAGGTCATGTGCTCGGTGTACAAGGGGTTTGGGGCGGTCGGGCTGATTACGAGCGGGGCGGGACGCGACCTCGATCAGGTCGAGGCGATCAATTTCCCGGTGTGGACGGGCGGGACGATCTCGGCGCACGGCTACTGCCACACGCCACAGGTGCATGTGCCCGTGCATGTGGGGGGTATTGCGATTTACCCGGACGATCTGCTGCACGCCGACCGTAACGGCGTGACAACGATTCCGCACGAGATTGCGGCGGAGATGGCGGATGTGGGCGATGCGTTCGTCGCGGCGGAGTTCGTCGTGCTGGAATGCGTGCGCGGCGCGAACCCGATCCCCGCCGCCCTGCGCGAGGCACAGGCGGACATGGCACGGCAAGTAGATCGTATCCGCAAACAGGTTGCACGCACCGCATCGCGGTAAGCGACACATCACGAGTAATGAATAGCGAGTAGTACGTAGCGAGAAGACGCCCCCGGATTTTCTCGTTACGTGCTACTCGTTCCTCGTTACTGCTCCCCGGCGGGAGCATGATACACTGACGCCCGCAACGAATGCCGTATGGCGCGGCGGAGGAAACCGAGAAGGAGCGCAACGAGATGGCGGAACGGATGAACGTGGACCGCAATATTGCGATGGAACTGGTGCGCGTGACGGAGGCGGCGGCACTTGCGGCAGCGCGATGGGTCGGCAAGGGCGACAAGATCGCGGCAGACGGCGCAGCGGTGGACGCGATGCGTGCCGCGATTGACGGCGTGGCGATGGACGGAATCGTTGTCATCGGGGAGGGCGAAAAAGACGAGGCCCCGATGCTCTATATCGGGGAGCGCGTCGGCACGCTCGCCCCCGGTACGCCCAAGGTAGAAATCTGCGTAGACCCGATTGACGGCACGACGCTGACGAGCAAGGGGATGCCGAACGCAGTCTCAGTGATTGGGCTATCAGAGCAAGGGACGCTCTACGATGCGCAAGGGCTGTATTACATGTACAAAGTCGCCACCGGACGCGAGGCGGCAGGCAAGATTGATGTGCGGGCGTCCGCAGCGGACAACATCGCCGCCGTCGCCAAGGCGAAGGGATTGCAGATCGGCGAAGTGACGGTATGCGTGCTCGACCGACCGCGCCACGGCGATTTGGTGAAGGAAATCCGGGCAGCGGGCGCACGCATCAAGTTTATTTCCGATGGCGATGTAGCGGGATGCATCATGACCTGCCTACCCGAAACCGGCGTAGATTTGTATCTCGGCACTGGCGGCGCGACGGAGACGGTCATTACGGCGTGCGCGTTGAAGTGTATCGGCGGCGATATGCAGGCGATGCTCTGGCCCCGCCCCGGCACCACCGACGCCGAAGATGCCAAGGCGAAGGGGCTGGATGTCTCGACGGTGCTTGGGCTGGACGATCTCGCCAAAGGCAACGACACATTCTTTGCCTGCACTGGCATCACAGACGGCGAACTGGTGCGGGGCGTCCACTACACCGGGGACTACGCGACGACGGAATCGCTCGTGATGCGCTCCAAAACTGGCACGATCCGCCGTATCTCGGCGCAACATCGCATGGACAAAGTGCGGCAGGTAGCAAAGCACTCGTAAAGAGCGCAGAGAACTGCGGGATGCCCTCCGGTCTGACCAACGACTGCGATACGCTGATGCAAAGTGGCGATGGAGAGGATGGCGACCGACGACCGATACCCGGATAGACCGCTAAAGGAGGCTCCCAATGGATATGGGCTTGAAAGACAAAGTGGCGATTGTGTGCGCGGCGAGCAAAGGGCTTGGCAAGGCGTCTGCGATGGGGCTGGCGGCAGAGGGGGCGCACCTCGTCATCTGTGCGCGGGGGGCGGACGAACTGAACCGCACCGCCGACGAAATCCGCACCGCGTACGGCGTGCGGGTCATCGTGGTGCCTGCGGATGTGTCACAGGAAGCGGAGTGCGAAAAACTGGTCGCGGCGGCGATAGCGGAGTTCGGCGGCTTCGATATTCTCGTCAACAACGCGGGCGGGCCGCCCCCCGGCTTTTTTATGAGCCTCACTGATGCGCAGTGGCAGACGGGTTTCGAGACGACGCTCTTGAGCACGATTCGCCTCTCGCGCCTCGCCATCCCGGTGATGCGGGAGCGCGGCGGCGGGCGCATCATCAATATCGCGTCTATTTCGGTCAAGCAGCCGCTGGATAATCTCATCATTTCGAACAGCATCCGGGCGGGGGTAATCGGGCTGGCGAAGACGCTTGCGCAGCAACTCGGTCCCGACCAAATCACGGTGAACAATGTGCTTCCCGGCACGATCCTCACCGACCGCGTGCGCGTTACCTCGCGGAGCCGCGCCGAACAACAGGGCGTATCGGTGGATGAAGTGCTGGCGCAGGACGCGCAGAATGTGCCGCTGCGCCGCATCGGGCAGCCGGACGATCTCGGCGCATTCGTCGTTTTCCTCGCCTCCGCGAAGGCGGCTTGGATCACTGGCACCAGCACGCAAATTGACGGCGGCGCATACAAGGGGCTGATGTAGGTCGGGCGTTCGCAGCGGAGAGACGAGGGGATGATCGGCATGTATTTCGATCTGCTCAAAGCCCGCGTCCGTGCGATGCACACGCTCTACGCACGGGCAGTGGCAGACATGACACTCGCACAGGTCAACCATGCGGAGCGCGGCGGGGTGTTGCCCATCGCGTTCAGCCTGCTGCATGTCGTGCGGATCGAGGATCGCACCGTCTGTGCCAGTTTCCTGCCTGACCACCCCGCCGACCTCTGGAAGCGCGGCGGGTGGGCGGAAAAGGTTGGCACCAGCGGCACCGCCTACGGGCGCGGCACGCCGATGGCTGCTGCCGAAGCGACTCGCTTCACCGATTGGGAGGCGTGGAAAGCATATCAGGCGGCAGTGTTCGCGCAGACCGATACCGCCCTCGCCGCGCTCCCGGAAGCATCGCTCACCGATGTAGTCGTGCCGTCGTTGCCGCCCGACGCGGACAAGGGCTTTCCCGCGCTCATTGTCGGCGCACGCGGCACGCTGCGAAAAGTAGAGATCATCGAGTTTTATCTCTACCAGAACGGCATCCGGCACATTGGAGAGATCGAACACGCTCGCGCCCTTGTCGGGTTGGGCGGCGTGACGGGATAAAGGGAAGTGTGCGGCAAGTGCCTACAGAGTGATCGCGCCGAGGAGGACGCCCGCAAGATAGGCGGCAGTGCCGACGCCGGTATACTCGCGGTCTCGCGTCGGGTCGAGTTCGACGATGTCTGCGGAGATGACGGGCAAGCGGGCATCGTGCAGCGCACGCAGCGCGGCGGCACATGCCGAGACGGTGACGCCACCCGGCACCGGGGTATTAACGGCGGTCATCGCCAGCGGGTCGAGCACGTCGAGATCGAAACTGACATGCACGGCGTCTACCCCCGCCGCAACGAGCCGTGCGACGGCTTCCGCCATCACCGTCCGCATTCCGCGCTCGTCCACGTCCTCCACGGGATGAAAGTGTATCGCGCTTTCGCGCAGGAAGGACCGTTCGCCGGGGTCAAGGACGCGAATACCGATGAGGGTGAGGGCATCTTCCGTCACCCACGGCGGGCCACCGGCGATGGCAAACGCGGCATTGCGCTCCCGTCCGACCGCCACACCGAGCGGCATCCCGTGGATATGCCCGCTCGGTGTCGTCTCGGCAGTATTGAGGTCGGCGTGCGAATCGAGCCAGAGGACGGCGAGGCGGGCATCCTGCCCCACTGCTGCCCGCGCCCCGGCGAGCGAACCGATACTGAGCGCATGATCGCCGCCCAACACGAGGGGGAGAGTATCGGCGCGGATCGCGGTTTCGACTTCGGCGGCGAGGTCGCGGCAAAAGGACGAGACCGCAGCGAGGTGCTTAAAATTGGTCGTGCCGCCCGCCGCAAGCGATTGTTCCGGCGATTCGAGTCGCACCGACGGCAGCAATCGGGGTCCGATGCCCGCATCACCCCACCCGGCGAGATGCGTCCGCAGCGCACGGTCGAGTGCGGCAGACCCCAGCGCAACGCCCGGTGCTTCCGACCCTAACCAGAGCGGCGCCTGTATCGGGCGCACCGCCCCTTCTCGCAACCGATTACGCACTGTGCCTCCGATCAGGGGTGGAACCGTTACGAATCTCCCTCGCGCTTTTTTATTACATGGCGTCCGGGGCGTGGATACCGAGCAGGGCGAGACCGTTCATCAGTACCTGCGCGGTGGCGGCGACGAGTGCAAGGCGGGCGGCGCGGGCAGGGTCTTCCACCTGCAACACCGGACACGCCTGATAGAA
>JBBRMX010000158.1:0-8592 GCA_038230615.1 Thermomicrobiales bacterium
CATCCGGCACTCGGTGCGGCACGCGAGGTGCTTGCCGATTTGTACGGCAAGGAGCCGCTAGTGATTCGGACGGGTGGTACATTGCCCATCGCGGAGACGTACCAGACCGAACTGGGCGCGGACTTGATCTTCTTCAGTTTCGGGCTATCGGACGACCGCGTACACGCGCCGAACGAATCGTTCCGGTTGCAAAGTTTTCTGGACAGCCGCCGTGCGTACTGCGCTCTCCTTCCCGCGCTCGCCCGCGTCTATGCCCCCATGACGGCAGCAAGCGCGGATTAACTAGGATGCACCGTATGCGGCTCAATCGTTCCGGCTGATCGTTGATGTCATATGCAAGGAGGTACTGCAATGGAATACCGTACACTGGGCAAGACAGGAGAGCGCGTGAGCGCAATCGGTCTGGGCGGGGCACATGCGGGGCGGCCCACCGACCCCGCCGAGACGACGCGCATCATCCGCACCGCCATTGACGGCGGCATCACCTTCATGGACAACTGCTGGGATTACCAGATGGGCGAAGCCGAAATCCGCATGGGCAATGCCCTACGCGACGGCTACCGCGAACGGGTCTTCCTGATGACGAAAATTGACGGCCACACCGCCGCAGCTGCAGCCGCACAGATTGACCAATGCCTCCAGCGGCTCCAGACCGACCACATTGACTTGATGCAGATTCACGAGGTAATCCGCGAGGATGACCCGGATCGCGCCTTCGCTCCCGGCGGCTCGATGGAAGCACTACTCGCGGCAAAGCAGGCGGGCAAAATCCGTTACATCGGCTTCACGGGACACAAAGACCCGAAAATTCATCGCAAGATGCTCGACATGCCCTACGATTGTGACACCGTGCAGATGCCGCTGAACTGCGTGGACACGCACTACCGCAGTTTCGAGCATGTTGTGCTGCCGGTGTTGGTGGAGCGCAACATCGGTGTGCTCGGCATGAAGCCGATGGCGGCGGGCGACGCCATCAAGAGCGGTGCCGCGACAGGCGACGAATGCCTGCGCTACGCCCTCAGCCTGCCTACCTCCGTCGTCATCACCGGGTGTGATTCGATGGAGATTCTCCAGCAGGCATTGCGTGCCGGGGACACCTTCACGCAGATGAGTGCGGCGGAAATGGACACCCTCCGCGCCCGCACCGCAGCCCATGCTGGCAGCGGCGGCACCCTCGAAGGCTACAAGAGCAGCGGACGTTTCGATGGCACAGTGCAGAACCCGCACTGGCTCACGACTGGCTCCGTCCACGCCTGACATACTGCGGCGAACCTCTCTCGTTGTTCATTGAGAAAGGTTCGCCGCATCTTCGTCTCGCATCGTTTTTCGGCGACGCGGAACGAAAATGACACATATGGCGTTTCCTTTGGCAGCATGACTGTTCGCCTATGCAACAAAGGAGCGCACGCATGAGCCTCCCGCCGTTACCCGATGCCGACCGTCCCGGTTATGGCACGCCATCAGTGCCACCGTACGGCTACGCACCGCCACCCATCGCGCAACGCAACGGCGCAGCCACCACCAGCCTTATACTGGGCATTCTGAGCGACATTCCTGGATGGCTATCCTCGCTCGTCAGCACCTTCGTTCTCCGTTCCTATCGGGCATCGGCGACAAATCTCGGTATGATCTTCGCGCTCATCAGTTTCGTTTCACTGGCAATTGCGATTGCGGCGGTGATCTGTGGGCATATCGGGTTTGGTACCGCCGGTCATACGGAGAATCAGCGCAGCAAGTTCGTAGCGGTGGCAGGGTTGACGCTCGGGTATAGCCGCATCGCGGGCATTATCATTTCGTTTCTACTGTCGACGCTTACGGGATTGTTACTGCGATAAATCACTCCTTCTGGGTGTCAATGTCGTGTTGCTCTTGGCGATCCCCCACGTATGGCGTAGCATACGCGCAGGAAGGGTCATCCATACAGAAGGGTGAGTTGCCCATGCGCGAACATTTTTCGCCCGCACCCGACTTCGGCGGGGAGCAGCACGGCAGCGTCCAAGACCGCGATTTGCTCGTCCGCATGACCGCGTATCTGGAACAACTCGATCTGCGTGTGCGGCAAGGGCAAGGGTGGTTCATCTTCAATGCGGACCGCACACGCGCCGCCCGTATCGCGCAGTACCTGCTCGTCGCGCTGCGAAGTCGCCCCATCACGCTGTCGCACGCCCTGATGACGTGGCGGGATTTCGCCCTCAATGCATTCGTGACCGAAGTTGCCTTGCCGCGTGAAGAGCGCGACGACCCCGCCCCTGCACCGGAGAGTGACCGCGACCGCGAACGGCAGATCGCCCGCCGCGTCTCGCGGGAAGCGTATTGGCGTGCGCTGAATGTGGATGTGCTCATCCTGCTCGATCTCGCGCCGACGCACACGCACGAAGTTGCCTTTCTGGACAGCATCCTCACGAGCCGCGCCCGCTTGCACCTTCCGTCTGTATTAACCACGCCGCTCATGCCGGACGGCTTGCAGCACGCGATGGATGCCCACGATCCCACAGGCGAGGTCTGGGGACGCATCTGGCGGCAGATGTACGACACCGGATTGATCGCGCTCTGAGCGAACCACCTTCCGCACATTTCCCGCAGCAGCACAATATGCATCCTGACATTGCGCCCGTTGCAATGTGCGGAGAATCGCGGTAGCGTACTATATGCAGCAGGGGAGCGGCATACGTACGACAGGTGCCACCATGTGTGCTATCATTTGCCCATCGGCTCCATTCGCACGCGGCGGTTGTCGGAGGCAGGGCGCAGGCGCGTCGCTCCATCCCTCCCGCCCGGACAATAAACGGTACGCGCCATGAAACTTGCTTCCCTTCGGGCGGCACGATCCGCCTCGCGTTTCCCTGTTCCTTCCCTATCGCGGCGTCTTTCTGCCGCACGCTTTCTGCTGCCGATGTGCATGGTCGTTGTATTGCTCATGCCCGTTGCGGTTGGGGCAGACGACAGCATCCTCGGTGCGCCTGCCGGACAGTGGCAGCGCGAAACGACTAAGCGGATCGAGTTTAACTATACGAACACCAAGCGGGACACGATTGCGCCGCAGATCGAACTCTACAAACAGTTTGCAGACAGCACATTCGATATGATGACCGACATCTTCGGGGTGAATATTCCTCAACCTGTGCCGATCTACCTCTTCACCGACGCAGCGCAGTACACCCAACTCGTACCGAACGCAAAGGATAACACGATGCTGTTCAGCAGCATTGACCGCAACGGTGTGTACATCCTCGTGCCGCGTATGAGTGGACTAAAAGCACCGGAGTTGCAGCAGGACCTGCGCCGTCTTTTCGCCCGCGAAATGGTGACGGAGGCGAGCGGCGGCAATCTGCCGAAGGGCTTGGCAGACGGCATTAGCCGCTATGCCGAAGCCCCGCCCGGAGACCTCCCCGCGCTCGTCGCCGCCCTGAATCAGCAGGCGGCATCCGACCGGCTGACGCCGTGGGGAACATTGCTGAACAGCACGGATGCCGCCGCAACCGCGCAGAATTACAGCGTGGTAGCCTTTCTCATTGACGGCTACGGCTTTCGGGCGACCCGCGCATTTATCCAAAGCCTCTCGACGAAAAAGGACTGGCGAGCGGCGATGCAGGATACCTTCAAAGAAACGCCCGCCGTGCTCGAAAGCAAATGGAAGGGCTACGTGCCGCAGTTCATCCATGACCGCTGGCAGCAAAATCAGTTTACGCTCTATGACACCAGCGACGCGGTAGCGGCGATCAATACCGGGCAATATACGCAGGCGGTCACGCTGCTTCAGCCCGCAATCCCCTTCCTGCAACAGATCGCCAACACGAAAAAAGCCTCCGACGCGCAATCCCTGCTCTCGAAAGCGCGGGCGGGGTCGGAAGCCGAGACGGTGATGCGCGACGCACAGCAGGCATTAGAAGGAAACGACTACCAGCGCACATTGCAATTGATCGGGCAGGCGAACGAACTCTACAAAGGCGTGCCGGATGCGAAACCGCCGCTCTTGCTCTTTCAATACCGCGACCGCGCAGAGCGGGGCGTCCGCGCGACCGACGAACTCACCTCCGCAGAACAGGCGGTGACGGGCTGGAATGTGCTGCTAGCACGGCAACGCGCCGGAAATGCCCTCGCCACCTTCAACGAACACGGCAACGCGCCGCTCATTGATCGGGCGCAGGCGGTGGTAGACCGTGCGAACCGCGAGATGCGGCTTGCAGGGCTTGGCACGGTCGGTACAGGGCTACTCGTGCTCCTGCTTGGGTTGACCCTCACCAGCATCCGGCGCGGTCGGCGGTTGACCGCGCTTCCACCATTGGAATAAAGACCGGATGCTGAGTGGCGGGAGCGTTGCCCCAATACGAAGCCTTCGTAGATAGAGATAAGGGGCCTTTCGTGGCAACACACCTCGTACAACGACCCGCAGTCCGTCGCCCGCACCCGAAACCCTCCGGTATCGCGCAGGCACGCCTCGCCGCCCGCCGCGCGTCGGTCGGTGCCGCACTCTGGCGCATCCTCTGGGCACCGTTTTGGGCGGGGAGCGATCTGCGTTCGCCCGCGCTCCCCGGCACCGCCAATGGGGACAGCCGCCTCATCCATCTGCGGCGCGGGCTGGAAGCGACGCGCTTCGTGCAGTGGATGCTAGAGATTCAGGATCGCGTCTGGCGGCAACGGCTCGTGTTGATTGCCCTTCGCACGTTCTGGCTCGTCTGTCTCGTCGGCATCGCGGTCGTGGTCCGCTCGATTCTCACCGCAAAATTCCCGCCGCTCCCGCTGCTGATCGTTCCGGCAGTCGTCATCGTGATGCTCGGTTTTGTCTATGCATATCTGCAGCGACCAACGCGTATGGGGCTGGCACGCTTCCTCGATCAGGGGTACGCGCTCGATGCGAACCTCGCCACAAGCCTCGAACTCGCACAGGGAGACCTCGACAGCCAGCTCGCGCCGCAGATTCTCAATCAGGCTGCCCGCACCGCATATCGCATCGGGCGGACAAACCGCCTGCGCCTCCACCGGCTTGACCGCGAACAGGTACTGTCACTGGGGTTGCTCATAGTACTGGCGGGGACAATCTTGCTGATGTTCGTCGCGCCATTCAAGGACAATCACCCGTTCATTCCCGTACCAAAACCACCGGAAGCGAAAGCCACCGCGCCGCAAAAGGGATCGGACCCCGTGTCACAGCCCTCGCTGGCAGACCAGCAATTGACGCCAGAGCAATTGCAGCAACTCGCAGTGCAATCCGCGCAGGCACAGCAGGATTTGAATTCGCTGGCGAATGCGCTCAATGACAACAGCGCGACGAAGCAGGCGGCGCAGGATTTGCAGCAAGGCGATTACAACCAAGCAGCGCAAGACTTGCAACAGGTCGCCAGCAGCGTCAGCCAACTCTCGCCGGACGCCAAAAAACAACTCGCCAACGACCTCCAACAGGCGGCAATGCAGAACAACACCAGCAACAATGACCTCTCTCGCGCCGAACAGAATGCCGCAAGCGCACTCCAGCAACCGGGCAATGATACCCAGCAGGCGCAATCGCTGCGCGACCTCTCGAATCAGGTACAGCAGACGGGCGGGCAGGTAAAGTCGCAGCAAGACATCGCGAATGCCCTGCAGCAGGCGAACCAGAGCGGCGCGGGCGACAAACCCGGCGATTCGCAGCAGGGGGGCAAGCCGCAGAACGGCACCGGGCAAAACGGCGACCAGAACGGACCCGGCGCGGGTCTCGGACAGCCCGTGCCGTATCAGGCAACTGACGGCCCACCGCCGAACCTCGGCACGAATGGACGCCCCGTTACGCTGACCGGGCAGAGCGATGGGCAAGGCAACCCGCTCCCCGGTGGGCAGGGCAACCCGCAGCAGAGCAACAACAACATGCCTGCGAACCCAAGCGCACCCGTATCGGCACAGCAGGGTTCCGTCGGACAGAGCACCGTAGACAGCAACCACGTTCCCGCCCGCGTGCGCGACAGCGTCAAGGGGTACTTCAATCCGCCCGCTGGTAAGTAAGAAAAGCCGAGTGCCACGTACCGAGAACCGGGAGCGGGGAACTCAGCCACCTCCTTGCATAGACAAAGCGAAACGAGCAGCATATACATGGTGACCACATCGAAACGCGAACAATCGCCGTCTGCCACCCGCAATTCGCAGGCATTCTTCGATGAAGCATTTTTACGGCGGCTAGAGAAACTCGCGCTGCGGTCGCGGCGGTCATTCACGCACGGCATCGCGGGTGAGCATCGCAGCATCCGGCGCGGTGCCTCACCCGAATTTGCCGACTACAAACCTTATTCGCAGGGTGACGACTTCCGGCGCGTGGACTGGAATATCTATGCGCGTGCGGGTGAAATGTTCGTGCGCCTCTCGGAGGTCAATATTGACCTCTCGGTGCATGTAATGGTGGATCAGTCGCGCTCGATGGACTGGGGAACGCCGAACAAATTTGCCTACGCGAAACGCGCCGCCGCCGCCTTCGGCTACCTTGCACTCGCGGGGTTCGACCGCGTGACGGTCGCGCCATTCACCGGGCAACCGGGGCGGTTGTTCGGCCCGACGCAAGGCAAATCTCGCGCGGCGGGACTCTTCCAGTATCTCACCGATCTCGCACCCATTGATGGCGAGACCGACCTCGCCCGCACATTGCGCCAATATGTGAACACGAGCCGCCGCCCCGGATATCTCATCCTGCTCTCCGATCTGCTCACGACGAGTAGCATTGAGGAATCGCTCCGCATTCTGATCGAGCGGGGCTGGCAAGTCGTGGTGCTGCATATCCTCTCGCCGTGGGAATTGCACCCGACACTCGACGGTGATGTCGAACTCGAAGACGCTGAGACTGGCGTGCGGATGCGCGTGCGCCCCGGTGCTGAGGCGATTGCGCTCTACGAGCAACGGTTCAATACGTGGCTTGCAGAGATCGAAACGTACTGTACGCGGTACGGCGTCCAGTATCTCCGCGTGCCGACGAGCGAACGATTTGAAGACCTTGCGACACGCACACTCTTGGCGCAGGGAGTACTCGAATGATCCTGCTCGCGCCGCTCGCGCTGCTCGGTCTCGTATCGCTCCCGATCATCTACGCACTGTATATGCGGGAAGATGCACCCGACACTTTCCGTGTGCCGACCACACGTTTCTGGACCGAGGCGGCAAGCGAGCGGGGGCGGCGTCTCAAGGCGAAACGCCCGCCGCTGACGTGGTTGATGCTGGCGCAGATGCTCATCGCGCTCGTGCTCGTTGCGGCACTCACCCGCCCGCTGTTGAATATCGGCTTTTTGCAGCCACCGGGCGGCGCACGGCAACTCTTTATCGTCTTGGACGGCAGCACGAGTATGAACGCCACCGATGTTTCGCCTTCCCGTTTTGCGAAAGGCAAAGAGCGGGCGACGGAACTCGTACGTGGGTTGGCGGAGGACGAAACGGCAACGATTTTCGTGCTCGGCAGCGAGGTACGAATGCTCGGCGCGGGCAACGGCGCAGATCAGACCGCTCTTGCGACCAAACTGCGCGATCTCACTGCCCCCGGCGGACACGCGAACCTGCAAGACGCGCTCGGTGTGCTGCGGCCTTTGCTGAGCAATCAGCAGCGCAACGAAATCGTGATCATCACGGATGGTGGCTTGCTTGGCGCGGATGCGCTCAGCCCGGACGATAAAATCCCCGCCTCAATCAAGGTGGAATATGTCACGAAAGGCGACGGCGCAATCGGCAATGTCGCTATCACGCAAGCAACAACGCGCATTTCGCCCCGCAGTGCGGACGAGGAGGAGTTTTTCGTCCGGATCGCAAACTATGCCGATGCCGCCGCACAGATCACGCTGCGCCCCTCGTTCGACGGCATCCCCGCGCAGGAGCAGCCGGTGAGCATCGCGGCGGGGCAGACTATCGAAGAGACCTTTACCATGCCGAAAGGCACCGCGAAAGCACGGCTCGAAGCAGTCACCGCCCAACCGGACGCCTTTCCTGCCGACAATGTTGCGGAGGTTGTGGCACGGGGCGGGCGCGGCGGCACACGCATCGTGCTGATCACAACCCCCGCGGGGAACGATTCCCCACTTGTGCGGGCATTGCGGACAACGCCGAATCTCAAACTCGACATTCGTAACGCATCCGACAAACCGGATCTCGCCACAATCAATGGCGGCGTGATCGTCTTCGACGGCGTCGCGCCCGATCTTGCAGGGTTGCCATCGCGTGTGCCGGTGCTAGTCGTCAACCCGCAATCGGGCGGATCATTTCTCAATGTGACGAGTGTCGCAAGCAATGTATCGCCGCCGCGCCTCACCGACGCCGGAGCGCGAGATACGCTGCTGCGTGATGTAGATTTCAACGGCGTGCTATTCAACCGCTTGCCGGTGGTGGAGCGACCCGCATGGGCAAGCACGCTGGTGGAGACAAATCAGGGACCGCTCCTGCTCAGCGGCGACCAGAACGGACGGCGCATTGTCGTCGTCACACCTGCGCTCACGACGGGGCTGACAAACTTCGTCTCGCGGGTCGCATTTCCGGTGCTGATCGCGAATATCGTTGAATACCTCGTGCCGCCCGCGCTGCCAAGCAGTGTCTCGCCCGGTTCGAGTGTCGCAATCACCCCGATTGAAGGCGCAGAGACAATCAAAGTGACTC
>JBBRMX010000159.1:0-8585 GCA_038230615.1 Thermomicrobiales bacterium
GGCTGACTTGCCGCATCGGGCGGGCGATCTACGGCACGATAGCGATTGTGCGCGATCTTGTGGAGTCGGGCGAGAGCGTGTTGATGCTCGGTCGTCCCGGTGTCGGCAAGACGACAATGCTGCGCGAAGCGGCGCGGGTCGCGGCGGACGATCTTCACAAGCGTGTCGTGATCGTGGATACCTCCAACGAGATTGCGGGCGATGGCGACATCCCGCACCCCGCTATTGGGCGGGCGCGGCGCATGCAAGTGCCAACGCCGACCGCACAGCACGGCGTGATGATCGAGGCGGTCGAGAACCACATGCCGGAAGTGATCGTCATTGACGAGATCGGCACACAACTCGAAGCCGAGGCAGCCCGCACTATCGCGGAGCGCGGCGTGCAGTTGATCGGCACGGCGCACGGCAACACGCTCGATAACCTGATGCTCAACCCAACCTTGTCGGACCTGATCGGCGGTATCCAATCCGTCACGCTTTCTGACGAAGAAGCGCGGCGGCGGGGGACGCAGAAGTCTATTTTGGAGCGCAAAGCCCCGCCGACATTTACGGTAATGGTTGAGATTCAAGAGCGCGATCAGGTTGCGGTGTATATGGATATCGCCGCGATGGTGGACGCCGCACTGCGCGGTCAGAGCGTCGAACCGGAAGTGCGGCGGCGCAGCGGCGAAGGGTTCGAGATTCTCTCCAATACCGTGCATCCGCTCACAACCGGGCGCAGTGGTGCAGGGCGGGAACGTGGCTCGTCGCACGGCGGGCGCGATCACCGCGAACCTGCACGCGGGCAGGGATACGACCGCCGCGGCGCGGGTAGCCAGCCCGCCTTGATGCCGGAGCGGTTGACCGGGCGCAATGCGATGCGTGCCGCTGCTGCCGCACCAGTTGCGTTGCCCGAACCCTCCGCGATGGAGCGGCTATCGGGGATTGTGCCGTCCGGCGCGTTCGCACCGCGTACGGCGGAGCGCACCGATACTCCGGTGCTGCCCGTGGCGCAGGCGGAATCCGGTATCGTCGAGCGGCGCACGCCTGCGGTACATGAATTGCGCGATCCCGTACGGCGCGGGCGCGGCACTGAAGAAAAGCCGTTGCGAATCTATCCGTTCGGGGTGAGCCGCAACCGGCTTGAGGAGGCGGTACGCACGGTACGTGTCGCGGCGGTGCTCGTGCGAACGCTCAAGGAAGCCGACGCCGTGATGACGCTGAAAAACTACTATCGCCGCCGCCCGCAACCGTTGGTAGAAGCAGAAGTGAATGGCACGCCGGTATATGTCCTGCGGACGAACACGCAGCAGCAGATGGAGAGCGTGCTGGCAAATGTCTTCGAGGTATCGCAACCGACCGAGCAGGAGCCGCGCCCGGTAGATTTGCAGTTGGACGCCCTCGAAGAAGCCGAAGTAGCGATCAACAATGTGCTTGATGAGGCGACGGCAATAGAACTCCGCCCGCAGTCGTCCTATATCCGGCGGTTGCAACATCAGATGGCGGAACGGTACAATCTGCGTTCACGCAGTAGGGGACAGGGCGCGGAACGGCGCGTCGAAATCTTCCGGGGGGAGTAAGCACCCTTCGCCTTCTCCCGGCACCTCGCCATCCCTGCGATGCAATGCAGAGATGGCGAGGTGCCGTTCGATTTTTCTTCGGGATGCGCAGTAGCGCATCGTCGCCGGGACCGGCAAGGGGGGCGACGAATGTTTATCACCTTCGAGGGTGTCGAGGGATGCGGCAAGACGACGCAGGCGCAATTGCTCGCCGGGACACTGGAATCACGGGGGCAGCGCACTTTCCTGACGCGCGAACCGGGCGGCGCGACGATTAGCGAACGTATCCGTGCGGTGCTGCTCGACCCCGCGAGCGAAAGCATGGAGCCGTGGACAGAAGCCTTGCTCTACGAGGCGGCACGAGCGCAGTTCGTTGCGGAAGTCGTGAAGCCACGGCTGGCGGCAGGCTACATCGTGATCTGCGACCGCTACGCCGATTCGACACTGGCGTATCAGGGGTACGGGCGGGGGCTGTCGCTCGACACGCTGCGAACGCTGAACGAGATCGCAATGACCGGAACCGTACCCGATCTCACACTACTTGTAGATGTATCGGTGCAGAATGGGCTGGCGCGGCGGCACCGGGGGGGCGATGTAAACCGGCTCGATCTCGCGGGGGACGCATTTCACGAACGCGTGCGGAACGGGTATGATGTGTTGGCGCGAGAAGACCCAATCCGCTGGCGGAAGATTGACGGCACGGGGGATATTGCCTCCGTCGAGGCGGCGATCTGGGCGCAAGTTGTGCCACTTGTGGCGCGATTGTCCGCAGCGACACGATGAAAACGGAGGGTGGGATGAAGTTGATTTTTGCCGTGGTGCAAGGGCGCGATGCGGATCGTTTGCTCGGTGCGCTGACGCAGAATGGCTACCGCGCCACGCAGATCAACAGCGCAGGCGGCTTTCTGCGGGAATCGAATGTGACGATGTTGATCGGTGTAGACGATGTGCAGGTGCCGGATATTTACCGCATTCTGAAGCAGAATTGCTACACGCGCACGCAATACATGAACCCGCTGATGCCGGTGATGGAACCGGGCGAGTTCTATATGCCTAACCCGGTCGAGGTACAGGTGGGGGGCGCGGCGGTCTTCGCGTTCAATGTCGTGCGGTATGAACGGATTGTGGTAGACTGAGCGGAACCGTGGGCGCAACGGTGCGGTTGTAGGTGGGCATCCGGGCGCAACAAGGGGAGCAAGCATGGAGCAGGTTCTGAGTTTCCTCAGTTCTGCCGCGAGACTGGTCATCGCGGTCGGGCTGGCATACATCGCGGCACTGTGGTTCGCGCTGATCGTCTGGACGTACCGCGACATCGAGCAACGGTCTCGCAGCGTCATCACGCAAATCTTTGCGACGCTGCTGGTAGTGCTGTTTTTCGTGCCGGGTGCGTTGCTATATCTCGTGCTGCGTCCCCGCGACACGCTCGATGAAGCATTTCAGCGGTCATTGGAGGAAGAATATCTTCTGCAAGACCTCGAAGACTTGCCGCGCTGTCACAGTTGCCACCGCGCCATCGAGAGCGATTGGGTCGTCTGTCCTTCCTGCCACACGGAGTTGCGCCACGAATGCCCGAACTGCGGGCATCTCGTCCGCGTGACGTGGGATATTTGCCCGTATTGCGCGACCGAACTGGAGCCGGCGGCAACGCCACCAGAAGAGAGCGGCAGCATCGGGCGGTTCGTCTCGATCTTCAAGGAGCGTATGGCGAATGCCGCCCTTGATGGCAAGCCGGGGGAGCCAGTCTACGCGAACCCCGCACCCGCGCAGCAGCAAATGCCAGTCGCACCAGTGCAATCATTCCCGCAGCCCCAGCAGATCGCGCCACCGCGTCCCTTCTTGCTCCAGCCCAATCAGCCCGCGCAGAACGGCAATGTTCGCCCGCCGGGACAAACTGGGCAAGCCGCGCAGAACAACGGCACGCAGGTTTTCCCCGCCGTGCAGAATGGGCAACACGTCCCGTACAATGTCGAAGTGCCAATGGACTTGGACGAAATGCCGCCGCAACGGATCGTCGGCACGAACGGCAACGGGATGCCGCATGTCCACGTTAACAGCAATGGCAACAGCAACGGAAATGGGATGAACGGCAATGGATACGCCGTAAACGGCAACGGCAACAGTGCATATGGGAATGGTAACGGATACGCGCCTGTCCCGCTTCCCCCGCGCCGCGAAGCCGAGGCGGAACGCCCGCCCGCCGTCCCGCCCCCGCGCCGGTAAAACACCACCGGCACGCACATACAAATGCCCCCGATCATATAGATATGATCGGGGGCATTTTCGTACAGATGTGGGGCGACGCGGGTGGGGGCGGTCAGTCGTCGCCGGGGGCGGTTACGGGTTCGGTCGTGGCGAAAGGCGTCGCGGAGGTTTCTGCCGGGATGTGCACCATCTTCCATGCCCACAGGATCAATAATCCGTAGAGGAGGGCGTCCATCGCGAAGATTGTCCGCAAGCTCCGGGTCGCGTCCGTGACGATGCCGGAGACAACGGGCGCGGTGGCATTGCCGATCATCGCTAAGCCGCCAAGCGCACCGAAGGCAGTCATTTTCCACTGTGCAGGCAAGGTGCGGGCGACAATCGCGTAGGCGAGCGTCGTGTTACCGCCAATGAAGATGTCCAAGGCGGGACGCAAGAACAACAGATGCCACCATTGCTGCGCCAGCGTGATCGGGATGAGGACGATACACCCGCCCGTGAGCGTAAAGAGCAGTAGTGTGCGCGGATCGCGGTGGCGGCTCATCCTGCCCATCACGCTCGCGGCGATTGCCGCAGAGAGCGAGCCGAGCGTAATGACTGCGCCGGAGATCGTACTGAGAAATTGCGCCGGGGCATTGAGTTGTTGCACGTAGAGCGGGATAAGCGGTCCGAATGTGCGCTCGATGAACGAGACCGAGAAGAGGATGACCATTACCGCTAAGAAGCCGGGAAGCCGCGCCATCGTGCGGATGCTGGCGCGTTCGGTGCGTTTTGGGACGGCGGCGCGGTCGTGCGTGGCATCGAACAGCCAGAAGAAGACGACAAGCGCAACCCCACTCACCGCGGCGGCAACAAAAAATGTCGGGCGCACACCGAGTCCGTCCGCGAGCGCACCGCCGAAGATCGGGCCGACAGCGGCGGCGATAAACTGCACACTTTGCAGGGTGCCGATTGCTTGCGAGACGCGCTCTCTCGGCACGGTCACACTGATAACTGCCAGCGCAAACGAACTGAAACCGGTGAAGATACCGAGCAAGATGCGGATGCCGAGCAACTGCCAGATATTCTGGCAGACTCCCATCAGCCCGATCAGGATGACGAAGGCGATAAGCGAGCGCATTACCATCGGGCGATTGCCCGTGCGCTCCGCGATGGATGCCCAGAGCGGCGTCATGAAACCGGCGATAAGTGGGCTGATGCCGGTAAGCACGCCTGACCAGAGCGCGGCGCGTCCGGGGTCGGTGACGCCGAGCATCTGGACGTAACGCGGGAGGAGCGGCATCACGAAGGTGAAACTGAGGAAGGAGATGAACACCGCCGCGTAGATCGCCCACTGGTTGCGCTGCCACGCCTGCCACGACGATGGTCGCCAGCGCGAAGAGGGGGCAGATGCGGGAGCGGTGGTCATAATGAGAATCCCCCGGTGCGTCGCTGCAGCCAACATCGCCATGCTATCACACGTAGCATTTTAGCGATGCAGACCCGGTCAGGCGAATAGTGCCGCAACCGGCAACGCGAACCCCGCAACGACGCTCGAATGCACAGTGTCGGTGCGTGCCGCCTGTTGTACCGCCGCGAATGCGCCCCCGGACAGCGTGTAGACCGCGACCGTCTGTTCGTCCGGGTCAATAATCCAGTATTCGCGTACACCGTGGCGGGCATAGACCACGCTCTTGACATAGCGATCCTTGAGTAAAGTGCTCGGCGAGAGGATTTCGATGCACAGATCGGGCGGTCCTTGGATATTTTTTTCGGTAATGATTGCCGCCCGTTCCGTGCTCACGAACAGTACATCCGGCTGTACGACCGTATTGATTCCGAGCAGGATATCGGTGGGTGCAGTGAAAATTTCACCGAGATGTCGCTCGTCCACATATGCGAACAGTTTTCCGCTCAGGCGCATCGAAATTCGCTGATGTGGTGTCATTGGAGCAGCAGCCACTTCCAACGCTCCTTCGATGAGTTCGTATCGCTTGCCGTCGTCGGGCAGCAAGCAATACTCGGCGTAGGTCATGCCGTGTGCATCGTCGGTTGTAGTTGGTGTCGGCGTCGGCATATCGCGCCCTCCGCGTGATGAATCGTTCCTGTCCAGTATACCTGCTCAGCTAACAAGGGCGGTTTCCCACGGCAGCGCGAGCATTGGCAGCGGTACATTGCACAGCCCGCGTATGGCGAAGTGCGGCGCGGTTGCGGCAGTGGTCGCGCCGAGTATGTGCGCGGGGACGCCCGCTGCGTGCGCTCGCGCCATCACTGCCTCGACCGCAGCGGGTGCGACAGCAACGAGCACGCGAGACGCGGATTCACCGAACAGGAGTGCATCGAGCCGCGTGTCTGCCGCGTCCATCAGGGCGACAGGCAAATCAACATCGCAGCCGACGCCGCCCGTGATGCAACTCTCCGCGAGTGCGACCGCAAGCCCGCCCTCTGCGAGATCGTGGGCGGCGCGGAGATGTCCGGCGCGGATCAGGTCGCGCACAAGCATCTGTACCGCCGCTTCATCCGTGAGGTCGAGCGGCGGCGGTGCGCCCGCGTCAATGCCGTGTGCGGTGGCGAGGTAGAGCGATGCGCCCAGAGAAGCGGTCTCGGTGCCGAGCAGCAGAATCGTGGCGTCGGGCGGAAATGCCATACCCGCCCGCTCCGCAACGCGCTCCATCACCCCCGCCATGCCGACGAGCGGCGTCGGGAGGATCGCGCCCGCCAAGCCATCGTTGTAGAGGCTCACATTGCCGCTCACCACCGGGATGCCGAGGGCGCGGCACGCATCGCCAAGCCCCCGTACTGCCTCGCGCAATTGGTAGTACACGGCGGGGCGTTCGGGGTTGCCGAAGTTCAGGCAATCGGTCACCGCAACGGGTTCCGCACCGACACACGAGAGATTGCGGGCAGCCTCCGCAATCGCATGTTGTGCGCCGAGGTATGGGTCCAGCCCGCAGTACCGTGCATTGCAGTCCGTCGTCAGGGCGATGCCGCGTTCGGTGCCGCGCACGCGCAAGACCGCTGCATCCGCTGCTCCCGGTCCCGCGACCGTGTTCGTGAGAATTGTATGGTCGTATGTCTCCCAGACGGGGCGTTTCGACGCAATGTCGGGGTGTCCGAGCAATTGCGTCAGTGCGCCGACGACGGCGTTCGGGTCGAGATCGGGTTGCGTGGTGGGGTCGAATGCACGGCGTTCCGCGATACGCGGGTCTTCGATGGCGTGGGGTGTGTAGGTCGGGGCGTCGGTAAGCAGCGTCGTCGGGAGGTCCACGACGAGTTGCGCCCCGTCACGCACGCGCACGCGCCCATCGCCCGTGACCGTGCCGATCACATCCGCGTGCAAATCGTAACGCGCAAACCGTGTCCGCACGCGCTCGACCGCCTCCGGCGCGACGATCACAAGCATACGCTCCTGCGATTCCGAGAGCATTACTTCGTATGCGCCCATGCCGCGTTCCCGCCGCGCCACTTTCTGCGTGTCGATCTCGATGCCTGCCCCCGCTCGCCCCGCGCATTCCACGGCACTCGAGGTGATGCCCGCCGCGCCGAGGTCCTGCATCCCGACGACATCGTCGGTTTCCAGCAGTTCGAGGCAAGCCTCCATGAGCAGTTTTTCCAAGAACGGGTTGCCGACTTGTACGGCGGGGCGGCGTTCCATTGCGGCGGCATCGAGATCGCCGGACGCGAATGTCGCGCCGTGGATACCGTCACGCCCCGTCGCCGCGCCGACGAGCATAAGCATATTGCCCGGTTCGCCCGCGCTCGCCCGCGTTACCCGTGCGTGCGGCGCGATGCCGACACACATCGCGTTGACGAGCGGATTGCCGGTGTACGACGAATGGAAATTAATCTCGCCGCCCACTGTCGGGATACCGAGGCTGTTGCCATAGCCACCGATGCCCGCAACGATGCCATTGAATAGGTAGCGGTTGCGTGGCTCATCGAGCGGGCCGAAGCGCAGCGCGTCGAGAATTGCCACGGGGCGTGCGCCCATTGTGAAGATATCCCGCACGATGCCGCCGACGCCTGTCGCCGCGCCTTCGTACGGCTCCACCGCGCTCGGATGGTTGTGCGATTCCATCTTGAGTGCGAGTGCCAAGCCGTCGCCGATGTCCACGACCCCCGCATTCTCGCCGGGTCCTTGCAACACACGCGGCCCGGTGGTCGGAAACATTTTGAATAGCGGGCGGGAGTGTTTGTAGCCGCAATGCTCGCTCCACAATGCGCCGATCATGCCGAGTTCTACTTGCGTCGGATACCGCCCGATCATCTCGGTCGCCTGCGCGTACTCGGCGCGGGAGAGCGCGACTTCGCGCAGTTCGGCGTCCGTTGCGGGGGCGTCAGGGATCGGAAGGGTCTCGGTGTCGTGTATCGTCTCGGTCATGGTGGGGCATTCTCCCTTATTCGGTGGGGCAAAAAACGCTCGCCCGCCGTCAGTGATTGCGGGGTGGCACGGCGTGCCGAATGCACGCCCCTCAGATCATTGCGTTACACCCGCCGCGACAAGTACGCTGCGGAGGACACGTACGCCATCTTCGCCGCCGAGCAGGGCTTCCGCGCCGCGTTCGGGATGCGGCATCAATCCGACAACATTGCCCGCTGCATTGCAGATGCCTGCGATATGCGCGACGGAGCCGTTCGGGTTGCTCTCGGCTGACAGTGTGCCATCCGCATCGCAGTAACGGAAAACGATCTGCCCCGCCGTTTCGAGCGTCGCCAGCGTCTCGCTCTCCGCGACATATCGTCCCTCGCCGTGCGCGATAGGGAGGCGCAGCACCGTAGCTTCAGGGATGTCCGCTGTCCACGGAGTCGCGCTCCGCTCGACGCGGACATGCACCCACTGGCAGCAGAACGACAAGCCCGCATTTCGCA
>JBBRMX010000160.1:0-8425 GCA_038230615.1 Thermomicrobiales bacterium
AACTCCGCAACAATCTCCATTGCACGGATTTTCGGTGCGCCCGTCGCGGTTCCCATCGGGAAGCACGCCCGCAATGCGTCGAGGGGCGCGTAGTCGGGGCGCAGTTGCCCCGCCACTTCTGATTCGAGATGCATCACATGGCTGTATCGCTCCACATGTAGCAGCGTCGGCACCGAAACCGTCCCCGGCACCGCGATGCGTCCGATATCGTTGCGCCCCAAATCCACCAGCATGATGTGTTCGGCGCGTTCTTTCTCGTCCGTTGCCAGTTCCGCTGCCAGCGCGAGGTCTTCGGCGTCGGTTGCACCACGTGGACGTGTCCCCGCGATAGGATGCGTCGTCACTGTACCGCCCTCGTTGCGGACGAGCGATTCCGGGGACGACGCGACAATCTGAAACCCGTCGAGATCGAAATAGACCATGTACGGCGAAGGATTGATCGCCCGCAGCGCACGGTAGAGTGTGAACGGGTGGGCGTCAGTCGGCACCGCAACCCGCAACGATGGCACGACCTGAAAGACATCGCCCGCCGCAATGTACTCCTTCGACCGCTCTACCATCGCTTCGTATTCGGCGCGGCTTGCATTCGCCCGCGATTCGCCGCCCGCCGTGTGCCGCGTGTTGTGCTCCATCGGCGGCATCGGTTCGCGCAGCAATGCCGCGAGGCGGTCAATCCGCGCCACCGCCTCCGCGTATGCGGTGGCGAGGTCGCCACCATCGGTATGGACGTGCGAAACCACGCGCATCTTTCGGCGCACATGGTCGAAAACGAGAATGGTGTCCGTTAGCATGAACACCGCATCCGGCACGCCGAGCGGGTCGTTTGGTGCCATGGGCACACGCGGCTCGAAATAGCGTACGCTCTCGTACCCCAGATACCCGACCGCCCCGCCGAGAAAACGAGGCAACTCCGACCCCGGCAGCGGAATCGTCTGGTACGGTGCAAGAAACCCGCCGAGTGCCGTCAGGGGATCGGTGAACTGCTGTTGCTGCTTGTCGCCACGCTCGTGGGTGGCAAGCAGCACGCCATCGTGAAGCCGCAGCACAAGATACGGGTCGGTGCCGATGAAACTGTACCGCGCCATCCGCTCGCCGCCCTCGACGCTTTCGAGCAGGAAGGAGTACGCGCCGCGCGCCACTTTGCGGTATGCCGTCACGGGCGTGTCGAGGTCCGCAACCAGTTCGCGGTAGATCGGCACGAGGTTGCCGCCATCCGCCCCCGCCCCCGCAACGAGTTCGCGCACTTCCGCAAGTGTCGGCACGACGCCGGGGAGATGGACGGCACGGGATGGTCGGTGGTAGTCGTCCGCGCCGCCCGTTTCGTCGGTGAGGCGTGGTCGTATCGGTGTCGCAGTCATCCGGTTCTGGCTCCCTTCCGGGCAAACAAAAACGCCTTATATCCGCTCGCAACCACAGGGGAAACCCTGAGTTTGCGGGGACGAAGGCGCGATTCGCGTGCGCTCCGTGGTGCCACCCCGATTGGGCATCATTGCATGCCCCACTCTGCGGTACGAGGAATTGCCTTCGCAGTTCCCGATACGCTGCGCCGTGGTAACGGTGGCGCACTCCGACCCCGCATACGTTGCCCGCGTCGCCGGGGCATCTTCGGGAGGTAACTCCCCGGTCCATTCACCGCCTGCGCTCGCTCCCGAATCACACCATCTATCGGGATCGCTGCTGCCGCGCTGCCAAACGGGTACTCGTCCGGTTCATCGTCTGCCTGCATCCTACCGCGTCGCGCCCGTCGTTGTCAACACACGCCGCCCGCTCAGGGCGCGAACGGCTTGCGTGCTACGGGCGGGTGTGCGAGACCGTCCGGCATTTTGTCGAGCGGTCGTTGCGTGGGCTTGCCGTCGTCGCGCAGGCACGCGACGATCTCGTGTGCGGCACAAAAAAGACGGGGGCAAACATCTCTGCCCCCGCGCTTCACTATGCAATTTCTGCGTCAATATGCGGCGAGTTTTCGCACCATATCCGTGACGATCTGCGGGTTCGGGATGATCGCATTTTCCTGCTCCGCCGAGTAGGGGATGTGGCAATCCGCCGCCCCGATGCGGGCGATGGGCGCGTCGAGCGAATCGAAACATTGCTCCGAGAGGAACGCCGCAATCTCCGCGCCGATGCCCATCGTCTTGTTGTCTTCGTGCAGCACAAGCACTTTGCCCGTTTTCGCCACCGTTGCGGCAATCGCGTCGTGATCCATCGGCGCGAGCGTCCGTAGATCGAGCACCTCGACCGAAATGCCCTCCGTCGCAACCGTCCGTGCCGCCTCCAACGCCCAGTACACCCCGATACCGTAGGTAATCACCGAGAGCGTCGTACCCTCGCGCTGCACCTTCGCCACACCGAGCGGTACCGTGTAATCGCCGTCCGGCACCTCCTCGCGCACGCGGCGGTAGAGTTTTTTGTGCTCATAGAACATCACCGGGTCCGGGTCGCGGATCGCCGCGAGCATCAGCCCCTTCGCATCGTACGGCGACGATGGGATGACTACTTTCAAACCCGGTATGTGGCAGAATGCCGCTTCGACGCTCTGCGAGTGGTACAGCCCGCCGTGTACCCCCGCCCCGAACGGCGACCGAAACACTACCGGCACGCCCCACATCCCGTTGGAACGGTAGCGGATTGTCGCCGCCTCATTCACGATCTGATCGTACGCGGGCAGACTATAATCGGCGAACTGCATCTCCGCGACGGGGCGCAACCCCGACATCGCCGCCCCAATCGCAATCCCCGCAATCGCCACTTCTGCGATCGGCGTATCGAACGAGCGGTATTCGCCGAACTCCTGTTGCAGCCCCTCAGTAATCTTGAATACCCCGCCCTTGAACCCGACATCCTCACCGAGCATGACCACGCGGCGGTCTCGCGCCATTTCGTCACGCAGGGCATCATGAATCGCTTCCGAAATCGTCTTTTCGCTCACGCTTCGTGATCCTCCGCAAACAGGTGGCGTCGCGCTTCGTCCGGGTCCGCTGCCGGGGCTGCCTCCGCTTCCTCCAACGCCTTCCGCAGATCGGCGGTAATCGTCGCCCGCATCGCGGTGTCGGCATCCTCCGTTATCAAGCCGTGTTCGATCACCCGTGCGCGAGTGCGTGCGACTGGATCGAACGGCTTGAGGGCATCGAGCATTTCGCTGGTGCGGTAGCGGTCGTTATCGTCCGACGAATGCGCGACCAGCCGCACACACTCCGCCTCGATTAACGTTGGCCCTCCACCATTCAGCGCAATCTCCCGCGCCTCTTTCGTCGCATGAAAAACCGCCACGGGGTCCAAACCGTCAATCCGCACGCCACGCATCGCGTAGCCCGCCGCTCGTGCCGCTACGCCCCCTGCGGGGATTTCCAGCCGTTCCGGTACGCTGATCGCGTAGTGGTTATTCTCGCAGAAGAAAATCACCGGCAATTTGTGGATGCTGGCGATGCTCGCTGCCTCGTGAAAGTCGCCCTTCGAGGTCGCGCCCTCGCCGAAGTATGCGACGCTCACATACTCCTCGCCCAGCACGCGGGCGGCGTATGCCGACCCGACCGCATGTGGGATGTGCGTTGCGATAGACGACGAACCCGTCGGCATCCGCCATGTTTTGCTCGACGGGTGGTTCGGCAATTGCCGCCCGCCGCTGTACGGGTCGTCGCGCTTGCCGAGTACGCTCAGTAGCAGATCGTACGGCGTGAATCCCATCGTCAGCGCGACCGACATGCTCCGGTAGTAGGTGTACACATAGTCCACCCCGCGCACCAGCGCGGAGGTGCTCCCGACTTGTGCCGCCTCGTGTCCTTGGCTCGTGATAACGAAATGCGTCTTGCCCTGCCGCGACAGAATCCAGAAACGATCCGCCAGCAGGCGTGCGGTGACCATCGTCCGGTACATCCGCAAAAGATCGTCTCCCGTAAGGTCGCCGAGCGCGGTTGGGGTTGCTGCCAGACTACTCATACACCGTGGCCTCCTCGCCCAATGTGTGCGGTTCGTTACGTCGTCGCACAGTGCGTATATCATAGCAGAATGCAGCACAAGACTGCATGAAACAAAAAAACGCACCCCGCTATACGCCGCATCGCCTCTATGATAGGATAGCCTTGTCTAAAAAACGAACCAGTTCTTTCGCAAGAGAGGGCGGGTTCATGATGTGTAGGAGGGGGATGTAATGCGTAAGGCGTTTCGTGTCGGTGCCGCGTTCTCGGTGTTGTGTGCAGTCCTCGCGCTCGTGCTGGTCAACTATGATCCCGCATCCGCCGCGCCCGGCGATCCCAACACGAACTTCTCCGCGTACCTGACTGGTGCGAACGAGACTCCCGGTCTCCCCGTCCAGACCGTCGGTATGGCATACTTCCATGTCAATGGCGACGGCGACTCTCTTAGTTACTCCGTCACCATCCCGAATGTTACCAACGTCGCTGCGGGTCACATTCACCTCGGCGTTCCCGGTCAGTCAGGTCCCGTTGTTGCGTTCCTGTACATGTCAAATCCCGGCAGCGGCGCGGTCAATGTGAACGCCACCGGTACGATCACCGCGAAAGACCTTGTCGGTCCCCTCAAGGATCAGCCGATGAGCGCACTCATCAAGCAACTCAGCACCAATGCCTACGTCAACTTCCACACTGATGACGGCGTGATGCCCGCAAACACCGGTCAGGGCGACTTCCCCGGCGGCGAAACTCGCGGCCAGATCAAAAGCGCGGACACTGCCCGCCTCAACCCGTAGTCTTCCTCTCCGCAATCACGAAAGCGTCCGGCGCAAACCGGACGCTTTTTCGTGTCTCATCCCAGTATCGGTTCGCTTCATCATCTCCCTACGTACTACGCACCCGCACAATCGCGTCGCTCATCGTCGCTACCCGAGCCATTTGCCGCACATCATGCACGCGCACGACATCCACCCCCCCTGCGATACCGAGTGCGACGGTTGCCGCTGTCCCTTCCACTCGATCCTCTATCGGCAAGCCGAGCGTCAGCCCGATAAACGACTTGCGCGAGGTGCCGAGCAGCACCGGCACGCCCAACACCCTCAGTTCCGGTAGCCGCCGCATAATTTCGAGGTTCTGCGCGGGTGTTTTGCCGAATCCGATACCGGGGTCCACCAGCAATTGCGAACGCGGCACGCCCCCCGCCACTGCGAGTTGGATGCCTTCATCCAGCCATTCGATGATTGCCGCCATGATGTCGCCTTCGTACGCGACTGCCGCGTAATGCCCGCCGAGCGGCGTGAGCGAGGGATTAGCAACGCGGTTATGCATCAACACCAACGTCGCGCCATACTCCGCAACGACCCCGACAAGCGCGGGGTCGCGGTGCAACCCCCACACATCGTTTACCATCGTTGCACCCGCCGCGCATGCCGCTTGCGCCACCGCTGACCGCGATGTATCCACCGAGATCGGCAACGCAAGACGCCGCGCCATCGCTGCGATCACCGGCACAACCCGCGCCGTCTCCTCGTCTTCCGAAACAAACGGTGCTGCCGGTCGCGTGGATTCCCCGCCCACATCAACGATGTCCGCGCCTTCCGCGACGAATTGCTCCGCCCGCGCCACCGCCGCCCCGATATCGCCCCCAAGCCCGTCGCCCGAAAACGAGTCCGGCGTCACATTGACGATGCCCATGATGTACGTCTTCGCGCCCCACCGTAGCACCGTCTCGCCGCAGCGCGTCTCGGTTGGTTTCGTCGGCAATGGTCGCATGTTCATCTGCCTTCTTTCGTGTGCGGAAAAGATTGGGGCGGGAAAATTGGCGCGGGTAAGCGGGAGCGACGGGGCGGTCGGAACACCGCGATTCCGTCACGATTCCCCGCGTACCGCCCCGACGAGATAGAGCGATCCCGTCACGCAGATCAGATCGTCTGGCGATGCCGCTGCGCGTGCAGCCGCGAGGGCGTCACGTGGCGTTGCCGCTGCGTGCCACGTACCCTTCGGCTTCAGCCCTGCGAGAATCGCGCTGAGTTCGTCCACATTTACACCCCGCCCCGGCCCGAAATCGCTGTGCATCTCGAACGAGGTGAGCACAATGTGGTCTGCAACGGGTGCCAGCATTGCCAGCATCGCTGCATAATCGTGCCGCGCCGTGAACCCGACAACGAAAATCTTTCGTGTTCCCGGCAATTGCCGGAGCGTATCGAGCAATGCCGCGAATTTGTCCGGGTTGTGCGCTCCGTCGAGCAGTACCATCGGTCGGTCTCCGACAATCTCCATCCTGCCGGGGAGCCGCACCGCCGCGAGGGCTTGCCGTAGGGAATCGTCTGGCACCGCGACCCCGTCCCGCGATAGCGCGTTCACGGCGGCAATCGCAAGCGCGGCATTCACGCTCTGATGCGCCCCGATCATGCCGATATGCAACGATTCGTACTCGCGCGCACCGACCTGCACCGAAAAATCTGTCCCGAATGTACCGGAGCGGTGCGTAGTTTGCGTGATCTCCGCGCCATATCGCCAGAGCGGTGCGCCGACTGCCGCCGCCCGCTCCGCGACGATTGCCCGCACGCTCGGCTGCGTTACCCCCGTGACTGCGATGCACCCCGGCTTGATGATCGCCACTTTGTCGCGGGCGATTTCCTCCACCGTGTCGCCGAGAATCTCGGTGTGATCCAGCCCGACATTCGTCAACACCGCCACACGCGGCTCGACAACATTCGTGCCGTCCCATGTCCCCCCAAGTCCCACCTCGATCACTGCCATATCCACGCCGATCTGCCGGAAATGCAGGAATGCCAGCGCGACGGTCAGTTCGTACCATGTCGGTTGCACGGCTTCGGCGGCGGGTGTCGCTGCCGCGATAAGGGCGCGGAGATCGGCATCGCGGATCGGTTCGCCATTGACGACGATGCGTTCATTGACGCGGGCGAGGTGCGGTTTGGTATGTAGACCGGTTTTGTAGCCCGCAGCGGTGAGGATGGCGGCGGTGATCGTAGCGGTGGAGCCTTTGCCCGCCGTGCCGCCGACATGCACAACTGGCAGGCCGAGGTGCGGGTTTCCGAGTCGCCGGAGCAGATCGCGCATCCGTTCGAGGCTTGGCTTCTCCGCAAATGCAGATGCGTGACCGAGCGACCACAGCAGATCGTCTATCGTCGGTTCGTGCATCGGTGCGCCTCCCGGTCCTTATCGCGGCGCGGCGCGGTTCGCCGTCGGGACAGTATACCGGAGCGCGGGGAAATGGGCGGGGTCAGTCGGCGGCGGGGGCGTAGCCGTCAGCATCAGGGCAGCGGCGCAGTTCGTCGCGCAATGCGGCGCGGGCGCGACTAAGGCGAGACTTCACTGTGCCGATAGCGACGCCTGTTGCCTGCGCCGCTTCGTCGTACGAATACCCTTGCACATCGCACAGAATCACGGTGAGACGCTGGTCGGCGGGGAGGATGTCGAGGGCATTTTCCAGTACGGCACCGAGTTCGGTCTGGGCGGCGTGGCGGGCGGGGTCATCACACGGTGCGACGCTCGCCCAGCGCGGCTCAGATTCGACGATCTGATCGTCGAGGGAGGAGGCAATACTGCGATTGGACGCCCGCAAGATGTCGTAGCAGCGGTTCGTGACGATTCGCATCATCCACGAGCGGAACGCGCCACCACGATAGGTATGTAGCCCCCGATATGCCAACAAAAAGGCGTCCTGCACGGCATCCTCTGCTGCTTGCGGGCTGCGGAGGAGACGATACGCGACCGCATACGCTTGCCGTTCGTGGATACGGACGAGGTGGTTGAAGGCGTCGAGATCGCCACGCACCGCCGCGCTGACGAGCGTTTCGTCGCTCGTGATCGCCGGGACATGAGCGGCGGGAGCGCGGTGCATGAACGCGAACGGCTGCGATGATTGACCGACGGTACGTTGCGCGACCATAGCGGGATTCCTTCTCTGTGAAGACGATTGCCCTCCGGTGCGGTGCCTCACCGCGCCTTGTGTCTTCATGTCTTCAGTATGGGGCAGGAACCGGCGGGGCAACACGATCACAGGGACAGATCGTATCCTGTCCGAAGGGACAGGAACAATGTGGCAGATAGTTTGGGAGCGAAAATGCGGGAACCAGGCGCATCCCCATCCTGCGGGACGCAACGGGATGCGCGATGTGATGCTTAGGTGGTAATGCGGTAGAAACGGCGGGCGTTCTCCGCCCAGAGTTTGTGTTGGGCCGTGGGGGAAAGATGCGCGGTGAGGCTGTCCAGTGTCTCGACCCACTGCGAATACCGGGCGGCACCAAGGACAACGGGCCAGTCGCCGCCGTACATCACGCGGTCTTCGCCGAAGGCATCGAGGATGTGTCTGACGTACGGCGCGAGATCGTCCACTGTCCAGTGTGCACGGTCGGCTTCCGTCACCACACCGCTCACTTTGCAGGAGACATTCGGAAGGGAGGCGAGTTCGCTGATCTGTTCGCGCCACGGGTCAAGCGTGCCGTGCGCGATATCCGGCTTGGCGCTATGGTCGAGGACGACCGCAGTATCGG
>JBBRMX010000161.1:0-8324 GCA_038230615.1 Thermomicrobiales bacterium
CATGTCTATGATCCCGCCGCCTTCCTGCGGGCAGCAGCAGCGCAACTGCGTCCCGGCGGTGTGCTCGTCCTTTCGACACCGAACGCGGCGAGCATGACACGGCGGCTCAAGCGGTCGCTCCGCCCGCTCGTGCGGCGGGCGGGCTACGCCGATGCCGACGCGCTCATAGACGAACACCACCGCGAATACACGCTGCCCGATTTGCGCCGTCTCGTCGCAGACGCGGGATTGCGCGTGCTAAAAGAAGATGGCGTTGTGCTCTTGCTCCCCTTCCCGAATACGCTGGAGCGGGTCACACAGTGGAAACCGATCCATGCCCTCAATGTGCGCTCTGGTGGCTGGCGTCCGTCGCTCGCTGCTGAATGCTACCTCGCTGCTCGGAAAGCATAATGCGGCAGTAGCGAATGTGCCGAGGTTCATCAGGATACTCCCGTTGCCTTACCAAACCGCGTCGGCGGAGTGTCAAGGAAACATAACGGGCGGTTTGCACGTCTTCACTAGAGAACAGCGCGAAGAACGCGCCACACGCGCCACACGTAAAGGGGCAACACGATGAAATGGGAAACGATACAGGTCGAGGCAGACAAACTGGTGGAGCGCATCAACCAGATTGTCTCAGAGGGAAATGTGCGCCGTATCCGGCTGCGGCAAGACGACCGCGTGCTGTTCGATATCCCACTTGCGGCGGGCGTTGGCATCGGCGCGGTAGCAGTGCTGGCGGCACCGGTCGTGGTCGCGGTGGCAGCAGTTGCGGCAGTCATCACGCACTGCACCCTCGAAATCGAGCGTGAAGAGCCGCCGATGCCCCCCACCGAACCGCCTATCGTCCCGCCGACAGACGTGTAACGCACCGATCATTGCGCGTGCGGCGCGGCGAAATCCGCAAACGACCGCCCTCCGAGGTAATCCGGGAATGTATAGACACCCGTAATCTGGAGAAAGCAGCGGTCGGGATATTGCGCCCAGCTGCGTGTCAACCCGATCCGTAACCATACCGGATTGCGCCGCATGACGCCGAGCAGTGCGGCGGCGCACATATCAGGCGTGTTGCCGCGCTGCCACTGCAATGTGAGATAGGCCCGGAAAGCAAGATCGGTCACGGCAAGGCGATAGGTTGTTCGTTCACTGTCTGTGAAAGCGAGACGATAGGTCGCGTTCCCCGATGATGCGGCGGCAAACTCGACTGCCGTGACCGCGATGGGACAAATAGTGCCGAGCGAACGCACGCCGCTTCCCGCCGCGATGTACCATCCCGGTCCTTGCATAATCGGCACGCCAAAGATATGCGATACCGCCCCATCGTCAATGTGCCGCAGCAACTCCTCTCGCTCTTCGGGCGGGAGCACCCCACGCCACCGGCGAAATGTCGGCGCGATGTGCCAGTCTTCGCAGTGGGGCAGTGCAGGAGCGCGGTCGCGCCATTCTAATTCGATCATGGAGAATGGGCGCACAATAGAATCTTCCCGAAACCATCTGTGAATACCGCGCGGTTTGATGCGAAGCCACGGTTCAGTGATTCCGCCATCAGCTGCGAGGACGGGGCGCGCCGAGGTACCATCGGGCAAATACCCCGCAACGCAGACGCGGTTTCCCTGCATTCGCGTCAGGTCTGTTACGGTCAAGATTGCCCGCATCGTTCCCACCCCACGTACTCTACGTGCCTTATAGATGGACAATTTCGGTGCCTGCCCACGAGCGGGCGATGCGCTCCGCGACAAGGCGACGATGGCACTGTTCCGGCGTCGGTTCGCTGCACAGGAGACAGCACGCTTTTTCCTCATAGAATGCGCGGTCAAGCGAGAACGGTACATTGCGCTGATCCATCAATTGCTCAAACCGCTCGACATATCTGTTCCAGTCGTGATCGGCGCGATACCCGCTGAGAATATCCGCAGTCGGGGCAAGCAATGCGGTGTAATGATACTCACAGTTGATAAGGCGCGGGAGGAAGTATGCGAGATCATCGCGCTTGGTGAAGCCTGCGAGTTGCCCATTTGGTTTCAGGCGCACATCTATGATCCGCTGCACACCGTTGTCCGCAAGGAGCGTGAAAAACTTCTTTGCGGTCTTCTTGGTAAAACCAACGGTAAATAAGGTCATCGTATCTACTCCTACTCGACTGGTGCGGGAAATTTCCGCACGGACTTCCGCAACCGAAAAGGGAGCGGCTTCGATCTCTCCGCGATGGCGAATATGTAACACTGGCAACCCGTGTTGCGCCAGCGAGTACGAGACGAGATGAAATCGGTGGCAATGCTGCGGGTTTTCTTCGCTGCACATAATCGCCGTGCGCCGTGAGCGAGCAATCGCAACCAGATCAGCAACGCCATCGCGATACCACGAGCGCGTAGCAACCGCAGAGTAATCTACGAGCCGGAGATAATCCGCTTTGCCCCTCGGAACGACGCCATCGCGGTAGCAGGCGGGGTCACGAGGTCTTCCGCCGAGGCGGTCGCCCATGAAGACATAGCCGATACCCGCCGCTCCGAGTGCACGAACGAGGGGCTGTTGCGTAAAGTGGGGAGCATGGCGACTGACCGGATAACTCCGCACGTCAACGACGATGCCGATGCGATGGGCGTGCAACAGTAAGAGGAATTGCGCGAGAGAGGCATTGCTATGCCCGACGGAAAAAACGACCGGGTGCGTCGGCTGTCTGTCACCCATCGTTATGTCGCTGCCTCTCTGCACGTCCCCCCTACTCTTTCGCGTTCGCGTCGAGGAAGAGATCGGCGGCATCGCGCAGGCGGCGGATCATGGGGCGAATGCGGCGCACCTGTGCGGGGGTGAGATTGACCGCGCTCATAGCGAGCAGGTAGCGTTGGAGTTGGTCGGCATACTCGCGCACATCGGCAAGGGCATTATCGTCTATCGCGGGCAAGGTATTGCCCCCCGGCAATGAGGCGATCAAATTGATGCGCGGCTCCGGCGGGCGGGGCGTTTTCGTTTCGCGCCGCACTTGCCGTACCGCTTCGATCACCTGTGCGACGGGGGTTTGATCGGTGATGTGCGGGTTGCGAAGCAGGGCGTCTTTGGCAAATGTTGCCTCCTGCACGCTCATCTTGTCCTCGATCATCACATGAAGCAACCCTTCGCGCTTCGGACCGGAGAGGTGGCGGGAGACGCTGCGGATATGCTTTTCGGTGAGGTCGCCTTTGCGGATCGCGGTGCGCTCCGCCTCAGTCACCTGTGTGGTATCGAGCAGATTCAGCAATTGAAAGAGACGGCTACGCTTGATGCCAACTTTGTCCGCCACCTGCTCCCACGAGACGCCGCCCATCGCCTCTTTCAGTCGCTGCAAGCCCTCAGCACGATCCACCGCGTTGAGGTCTTCACGCTGCATATTCTCCATCAGTTGCACAATCAAGCGGTCATCGTCAGATTGTTCGCCTACGACGAGGGCAGGGAGCGTCGTGAGCCCCGCGATTTCCGACGCTCGCCAGCGGCGTTCGCCCGTCACGACGATATAGCGGTCGTTCGGGCGGTCATAGCGCACCGTGATCGGCTGCAAAATGCCGTGGGAGCGGATCGAATCGGCGAGTTCTTCCAGCCCTTCGCGGTTGAAAGTGCGGCGGGGCTGGTCGGGGTCCCGTACGATGCGGTCGCGGCGAATCTGCTTCGCATTGAGCAGGTCTTCGACGCCCTCGGCACGGGGGGAGGTGTCGCGCAGGAGATCGCTCATCACCTTAAACCGCTTGGCGGGTGCTGCTTTGCCTGCGGGCGGTGCGGGTTTGCCGGGTTGCTCGATGCTCATGGGCAGACCAACCTCTCCAATTCCCCCGCGACGCGCCGGTATGCATCCGCGAGGGCGGAGCGCGGGCTGTAGGCGAGGATGCTCGTATATTCCGCGACCGCCGCTGCGCCGCTCACCGAGAGCGGGATGCTCGGCAGGATAACGAGATCAGGGAAATTATCGCGCAGGGCTTCGATCATCTCTTTGGCAAGGCGCGAGTTGCTGTGCACTTTCGTTGGCAGGAAGCCGATCACCTTGAGGGCAGGATTGAGCCGCTGCACCCGGCGCACCATGTCGAAAAGGCGCGGCAGCACCATGATCGAGAGCGGGTGCGGCTCAATGGGGATCACAAGATGGGTTGCCGCGACGAGAATATTGATCGAGACGATATTGAGCGAAGGCGGGCAATCAATCAGTAGATAATCAATCTCCGGCACACCGAGCGTTTCGGGCGTCAGTTTTCGCGCCAGCGACCGCTCGCGTTCGAGGGCGTTGAGCAACTCAAGTTCGGCGGCGGCGAGATCGGGATGGCTCGGAATGATCGTCAGCCGCTTGATGCTCGACGCGATGGTGACATCGGGCAGGTTGATGGCGTCATCTACGAGCAGATCGTACGACGAACGTTCGAGGGCGGCGACATCGGTGCCGAGAGCCATCGTCAGGCTTGCTTGCGGGTCGAGGTCTATTGCAAGGGTATTATGCCCACGCTCTGCGAGGGCTGCCCCGATATTCAGAGTACTCGTCGTCTTCGCGGTACCGCCCTTCTGATTGAAGAAGGCGATCACCGGCGCGGTCGCGCATTTGCGTCGTGTGCCGTTCGCTGCCATGCCGCCCCCACCTCTCCCGGCTTCGCGGCACGCCCTTCGTCTTCACCGCACCGGTGTCCGTACAATACTCGATTTGTGGACAGGGCGCAACGGAAACCGCCGTCGGTTTTTCGCTGTGCGAACCGAAGGGGAGTGCTACGTCCCCTTCGGTGGTCTGCGCGATCAGGCGAGGGCAGTTTCGATAGCCTGCCGCGCCTGCACAAGTGCGTGCTGGACGCGATTGCGTTCCCGCACAAGACGCACGGCAAGAAACTGTGCCGCATCGCTCCCGGCGGGGAGTGCCGCAAGGTCTCCAACCGCATCGAGACCGGGCAGCACGGGCGTATCGAGTGCCAAATCCACATGATACGGACCGCTCACCGTATACGTGACGGGGATCAATGCCCGCCCGACTGCGACGATGGCATGATTGAGCATCTCCGCGTCGCCCCCATCGGCGACGGCATCCGTGAGGTGACGCGTGGCATCGAGGAGCTGTGCCGCGTCCGCCTGCACACCGGAGAGATCGAATCGCTCCCCTGCGACCGACTGCAATTCCGCGAGACGCGCGATGACTTCCTCAACCGCATCGGCGTACGTAAAGGGCAACACGGGCGCGATACACAGCCGCCAGCACGCGAGTAGATAAATCTGGGTATCGCGCAGGAAAAGCGTGGGGTCAATTTTGTCCAGCGTGTCGTCCGGGGTGTGCCACCACCAGCCAAGTCCGCCGTCTGGCTGGCTCGATAGCCCGCTGAATGCGGACGGCACGCCGGTACCGGTGAATGACTGGTCGCTATTGCGGGACATGCGGCGATACCCTGCCTCGTAGCCTGCCACATCACGGATCGCGGCGGCGGCAAACCGCCATGTTTCCGCCATATTTCCCGGCTCGAGTTTGAGGGCATTCATACCGCCTGTGGATTCCGCATTGACATGGCAGACGCAGTGATCGTGCAAATCTTCCCAGAAGGTATCGGCATACCACGCGGACGCGCCGTACCGGGCGTGCGAATGCCCCGACCAGAATGCGAGGCGCAACCCGCGCCGCAAGTCGCTGCGCCGCTCGCTGAGGACGCGGGCAACTTCGAGCATCGTCGCGTTCGCGCTCGCATTGTCCATCGCGCCGTAATGCCACGAATCCACATGCCCACTGAGCAGGACGAATTGATCTCCTTCCACTCCCGGCAGATCTGCCGTCAGCGCGGGGATGGAAGTCCATTGCGTCGTCACTACCGCGTGGAGTGTGACGGTCACATCGCCCGCCGCGCACAGTCGCTTGAGGATATCTCCGGTCTCTTTTCGCACCGAGACCGCGACGAGTTGGGGCAGGATGGGGGCGGTCTCCGGTGTCGGCGTCCCCCAGACGGGCGAAATAATCATCTCGTGCAGCCCCTCGGGATTGACGCAGACCATGCCGACCGCGCCCGCACGGTCGGCGGCAAACGCGTTCGGTGGCGAACCGAGACCGTCCACCAGAGCGATTTTGCCGCGCACGTCGGCTCGGGCATAGTCGTCCGTTTTGCCCGCGCCGACATAGACGAGCGGTGCGTTCAGCCCCGCCGCGCCAGTTGCCAGCCCGAAACTGTGGGTAATACAGGGGAGCGTCTGGGCATCCGGCGCGATGACTGCCAGTGATGCCGCCCCCGGCAGGCTGACATAGGCATCCACGGCGTACTGCCGCACGTCCATCCCGTATGCACGGCATTGTGCGGCGAGGTACGCGAATGCCTCCGCCTCTGCTGCGCTGCCGGAGAGCCGCACACCTTTTGCGATCTCCGCATTGTGCGTGGTGAGATTACCGATTGCCACATCGTTGATGAGTGTCTGTTCCCGTTCGTCCATTGCATCCTCTTCTCAGATACATCGTGTCGTCGCAACCGGGCAAGTATAGCCGCATCCGTATCGTGTTCCGCATTTCGCACGATACCGGCGCGGTAACGGTATGATAGAGGCAAAGGAGGGGCAACGAATGTTCGGACAGGGCGGGCAGCGCATGTGGCGGGACGGATGGCGGGGCTACGCGCTCGGCGTGAGCGGGCTAGTAGTCGTGACCGCGCTGGCGGAAACGAACCGGACGCGCCTGAGCATCGTGACAATTGATCTCGTCTATCTGCTGATCGTACTCGCTGCCGCGACGGTCGGCGGGCTGGTGCCGGGTATCGTGATCTCGATTGCCGCCTTCCTGACCTTCAACTACTTCTTCCTGCCGCCCTACTACACATTCATCGTCGGCGCACCGCAGGACACTGTCGCGTTGTTCGTCTTCCTCATCGTTGCGGCGGTGGCGAGCAATCTCGTGACCCGGTTACGGGCGCGGGAACGCGATGCGGAACGCCGAGCGTCGGAATCCGAGACGCTGTCGCAGCTCGGTGCCGCGCTGCTCTCCGATGTGACACTCGATACCGTGCTGGCGACCGTGGTAGAGAAAGTGACAACGCTTTTCGGTTTTGAGTCTGCCGCGATCCTCCTGCCAGACGCAGAGGAGACGCTGCATCTGCGCCACGTTTTCCCACCGGACGCCGAGAGCCAGTACCGCCTCGGTCGGGAGCATACCGCTGTCGCCGCGCATGTCTTCTCTACCGGCGTGACGGCGGGAATTGGCAGCCCGCGCCGCGCCTATCGCCCGCACGGTCCCGACCGCCCCGCGAATGCGACGCAGAATACCGGGCGGCGGGTATTGTATGTGCCTGTGCAGACAGCGAAACGCGCCGTCGGGGTGCTCGGCGTCGCGATGCGGCGGTCGTCCGATTACACACCGGACGAGCGGCGCATCCTCGGCACCTTCGCAAACGAAGCTGCCCTCGCCATTGACCGCGCCCGCCTGACCGAGGAAGCGACCCGCGCCGCCGCTCTGCAAGAGGCGGATGAACTGAAAACCGCGCTGCTTGCCGCAGTGTCGCACGATCTCCGCACGCCGCTCGCCTCGATCAAAGCATCGGCATCGAGCCTACTGCAAGAGGATGTGCAGTGGGACGCCGCAACACAACGCGAGTTCCTCACAGCGATTGACGAGGAGACCGACCGCCTCGCACGGCTGGTGGGTAATTTGCTCGACCTCACACGTATCGAGGGCGGCGCACTTAAACCCGAAAAAGAGTGGTACGAGATAGGCGAACTGATCGCCAGTGTCACCGACCGCCTTGCGCCGCAGATTCGCACACACGCGCTATCGGTCGAGATTACGCCCGATCTGCCGCCCGTCGCCTTCGATTTCGTGGAGATCGGGCAGGTGCTGACCAATCTTATCGAGAATGCCGCGAAGTACAGCGAGGCGGGCACACCGATTGTCGTACGTGCGGGACGGGACACGGCGCAGCCCGGTTTTGTACTTGTACAGGTGTGTGACGGGGGGTTCGGCATCCCGCCCGCTGACCTGCCGTATGTGTTCGACCCGTTCTATCGCGTGCAGCGCACCGCACCGGAGCGGCGACGCATCGCGGGGAGCGGCATCGGTCTCGCCATCTGCAAGGGGTTTGTGGAAGCACACGGCGGCACGATCAGCGTTGTATCTCCCCCCGGCGAAGGCTCCACCTTCACCTTTAGCCTGCCCGTCGGGAGGGGTGATGAAGCACCGGGAATCGAGCAAGGAACGGACTTGCTCCGACCTCTGTCTTCCAGTCTCGGTCCTTCGGGTAGGGGCAAACGATGACCGCAACGCCGGTGCGCGTGTTGGTAGTAGACGACGAGCCGCAGATTCTCCGTGCGTTGCGGGCGGCGTTGCGCGGCAACGGCTACGATGTCCGCACGGCGGTGGACGGCGAAGATGCCCTCGACCAGATCGC
>JBBRMX010000162.1:0-8270 GCA_038230615.1 Thermomicrobiales bacterium
CGCATCTCGTGCGAGCGCATCGCATACGAGGCGTGCGCCGGGGGCATCGAGCAGGGTGCGGTACTCTAGCGTGTAGGCGGCGGCGACGGTGGCAGGGAGCGATGGGACCGCAAGGTTTGGCACGCGGGTGAGTGCGAAAAGCAGATCTGCCAGTGTGTCGCCCGTCGGCACATCACCGAGGGTGTGCAGCCCGTCGCGGATTTGCGCCCCCGCAAGTTCGCACAGATAGCCGTCAATGTCCTCGATAAGATGCGCTACATCGCGCCCCTCCATTTCGGTGAGCGAGACGGGCGTACCCTCCTCGTTTTCGGTGACTTCCCAGTCGTGTGGGTGACCGTGGTCGTCCTTCTTGAGCAACATCGCAAGGTCTTGATCGAGGTTTGCCCGCTTGATGAGCGACCAGATTTGATTCTGCAAGAGCGGCAGTTTGGTGGGGTCGAGTTGTTCGACTTGATAATATTCGTCCACCAATTGCTGTAATTCCGCGAGTTCGTCGTAGACACCCGCTGTTGTCATCGGCGGCGTCATGTGGTCCACAATCGTTGCGTGGCTGCGGCGTTTCGCTTGTGTTCCCTCGCCGGGGTCATTGATGATAAACGGGTAGATGAGTGGCACGTCGTCTAGAAATGCGTCCGGGAAGCACGACGCGGATAGCCCGATACCCTTGCCGGGGAGCCATTCTAGCGTGCCATGCTTGCCAACATGGACAATGGCATCCGCGCCAAATCCTTCCGCTCTCTCCGCCCGTAGCCAGCGATAGAGAGCGTAGTAGTGGTGTGTCGGAGCGAGGTCAGGCATGTGGTAAATCGCTTGTGGGTCCATTCCGTAGCCGCGTGGCGGCTGCAACGCGACGAAGCAATTGCCGAATTGCAGCCCCGCGAGGGCTATCGCGCCGTCGTGGATATACGCCGCGCCGGGGGCCGCGCCCCATTGCCGCTCCATCGCGGCGCGGTTGGTGGCGGGCAGTTCCCCATACCAGCGGGCGTACGTGGCACCGGGGACGCGGGCGGCATTCTGCAGCTGCGTCTCTGAGAGGATTTCCACATCGTACGAGCAGCGGGCGATCAGATCGTGAATGAGCGTGTCACTGTCCGGCGGCAGGTCGCCCACCGTGTACCCCGCGTCTCGCAGGCGGTGCAGGAGGCGGAGGAGTGAGGCGGGCGCGTCCAACCCCACTGCGTTGCCGATGCGCGATGCTTTCGCGGTGCTGTTGGTCAACACGAATGCGATGCGTTTTTCCGCGTTCGGGGTGCGGCGCAATGCCGCCTGCCGCAATGCCAGACCCACGACCCGCGCCACGCGGTCGGGGAGCGGGACATACGCTGTCGTCGGGGTGCCGTCCGCAGCGGGGATGGTTTCCTTGAACGAGATTGGTACGGTGATGATGCGCCCGTCGAACTCCGGCACGGCGATATTCATCGCGGTATCGAGCGGACCGAGGCCGCGCCCCGATGCCTCCCACCCGACGTGGCTCGCGCTGGCGGTGATTGCCTGCAACACCGGCACATCGAGTTGCTCCAACTGGTCTACGCCCCAGCCGCTCATCGTTGGCCCGTCGGGATTGATGCCACCCATCGCAAAACTCATCGTCGCCACTAGCACATCGCAGCCACTCACGAAGGGCTGGAGATACGGCACGAGCGCACCATCTGCGCCCGCTTCCTCTTTGGATGAGGCGGTATACACGGGCAGGGCATTCGCGCCGCGCTCCTCGATCTCCCGCACAAGCGCGTCCACAAACGCCGTATTGCCGGAGAGTAAATGAGCGCGGTAGAACAGCACGCCGACCGTTGGCGTGGCGGGGTTGTGGCGCGAACGCAGCGCGTCAAGCGTCGCATTGGGATAGTCGGGGTGGTAGACGCCGACGCGGGGCAGCGGCTCCGGCGCGTCGTACCCATATCCCGCCGTCAACAAGTGATCGGCGAGGAAACGCAGGGCGTGGACGGCATTTTTCGTGCCGCCCAGACCGAGATACGCCCCGAGTTCCTGCACAATCGGCGGGGCGACCGTCGAGAGGGCAGCAAGTTCGGGGTCGAGATCGTCCGTCCCCGGCAGACAGAGCAGCCAGAGATCGTGTTGTGCGGCGAGGTCGCGCAGCCGCTCGAAGCCCGCCGCGAAACTTGCCCGCCCGCCGAGCGTCCGCACAATCACGACGTCCGCTTGCGGTGCTTCGCGCTCAAGGAAGGCGGCGAGATCGTCGCCCGTGCCCAACTGTGCGATGTTGTATGCCCTGATGGGCGGGAAATCGTCTGGCAGTGTCGCTGCCGCATTCCGCAACACGAGCAGGTCAGTGTCTGCATGAGTCAGGATGAGAAATCCACTACGCCTATCGTAGAGAGTAGGGGGCGGTGATGGCGCGAGGACTTCGCTGTCTACAGGGGCGGCGAGGGCGGTCTGCCAGTCGAAGACATTGAAGACATTTTGCGCGAGGGCGGCGGGCGGCGGCAGATACCGCCCCGCCGCAACGAGCGCGTCTATGTGATCGTAGAGGGCGAGTACCTGCGCATCGGTCGTCATGCCGTGGAACCACGTTTCGCGCCCCGCGTAGAGCAGTAGCACGACATTCGCTAGTGTGCAGGGACCGAGACAGCCGCCGATCGTGAGGTGAATCTTGTTCCGTAGTTTGCGCCGCTCCCACTCGGAATGGTACAGATTCTCCGGCACGGGGTCGTGTCCGTGCTCGGTCAGCCCGCAGCAGCAGCCTTTCGCGCAGACGAACAATTGTCCCGGACGGCGGGCAATATTCACGGTCTTGCCATCGCTTCGTAGGACGAGATTGCGCGGCCTTGCGGTGTGTTCAGTCATCGTGTGACAGTCCTTCCCGCATAGGCAGCGGCGGTTACGACGAAACGACGGGCGAGATCGGCATTGCTCCAGAAATGGAGATGGACATACGACGCGAGCAGATTGCCCCGTACGTATCCTTCGCGGCGCGGCGCGGCATCGTCCCGGCGCGGCTGGACATCGTAGGCGTGCGGTGTGTCGGCTGGCACCGCCTCCCACGCAGAATAGTGGAACTCATGCCCGCGTGCGCGTTCCCCGGCGCGGAGCAATGGCGTATCGGTTCGCGCACACACAGTCGTGTAGCCAAGCCGCGACCGTTGCGGTAGCATCCGGGCATATCCCGGCAGCGCACCGACCATCTCGTGCCGCGTGCCGCCCATGTCCACGAGCGCATCGGTGAGATACATCAGCCCGCCGCACTCGGCGTAGCAGGGCATCCCCCCCGTAATGGCAGTACGGAGAGCGGCACGCATGGCGGCATTTGCGGCGAGGTCGGCGGCATAGATTTCGGGAAAACCGCCGCCGAGATAGATCGCCGCCGTGCCGTCCGGCAGCGCGGCATCGGCTAGCGGGCTGAAAAACTGCACATCTGCCCCGAAAGTCCGCAGCAGATCGAGATTGTCTTCGTAGTAGAACGAGAATGCACGGTCGCGGGCAACGGCGATAACTGGCACATCGCTACCGGCGGCAACGGGTGCGAACGCCGGCAAGGTTTCCGGCGGCAGCGGTGGCGCGGACCGAGCGACCGCGAACAACGCATCGAGATCGCACGATTCTGCGACGAGCGCGGCGAGATTGGCGATGAGCGCGGAGAGGTCGCCGCGCTCGTCCGTCGGGATCAATCCGAGGTGGCGTTCGGGGATAACGAGGTCGTCCGCACGCGGGACGGTGCCGAATACAGGCAAACCTGTTGCGTCCTCGATTGCTTCCGTAATGCCGCGCCCGTGCGCCGCGCTCCCGACGCGATTGAGGAGGAATCCCGCGAGTGGCACTGCGGGATCGAGTTGCTGGAAACCGAGGGCAGTCGCCGCCGCACTGCGTGCCTGCGCCCGCACATCGAGCACGAGCACAACGGGAGCGCAGAGCAACTTTGCCAGTTCTGCGGTGCTGCCCGCCTCGCCGGTGTATTCGAAGCCATCGTACAGCCCCATCACGCCTTCGATGATGGCAAGGTCCGCGTTCTGCGATGCATGGGTGAACAGGGCGCGGAGGCGATCATGGGGAAGCATCCAGCCGTCCAGATTGCGGCACGGGACGCCCGCTGCCAGCGCGTGATACGTCGGGTCAATGTAATCCGGTCCCGCCTTGAACGGGCGCACGTCCAGACCGCGCCGCACGAACGCCGCGATCAAACCCGCCGTGAGCGTCGTCTTGCCGACGTGAGACGACGCCCCCGCGATGACGAGACGCGGGGTCATACAACGCTCCCGACGCGATACCCGCGTGGCGTGATGAGCAACCCGCCCGCGTCTACCGTTGCGGCATTGCCGATGATAACGGTCGTGAGCATATCCACGCTCACGACCCAATCCGCACCGAGCGTCGTTGTGCGGACCTGCTGCGCGGGGCGGTAGGCATCCGTCACTAGCCCAACCGGGGTCATCGGAGAACGGTTGACGAGGAAAATTTCCTGTGCCGTTGCAAGTTGCCAGTCGCGTTGCCGCGAACGTGGGTTGTAGAGGCAGACGGTGAAATCCGCCGACGCGACTGCTTCGAGCCGCCTGCGAATGACCTCCCACGGCGTGAGCAGGTCGCTGAGCGAGACACACGCCCAGTCGTGCATCAGTGGTGCGCCGAGCAATGCCGCCGCCGCCTGCGCCGCCGTGATCCCCGGTACGATCTCCACGGCGGGCGCGTCGCCCGGTCGCCACCCCTGTGCGTAGAGCAGTTCGAGCGCAAGCCCCGCCATACCGTACACGCCTGCGTCACCACTTGAGACGAGCGACACCACCGTACCCGATCGTGCGCGATCTACGGCATACTGCGCCCGCGCCGTTTCTTCGGTTAATTGCGACGAAATGACCTCTTTGCCGTCCAGCAACCCGCCGAGCAGATCGAGATAGAGGCGGTAGCCGACGACGACCGCGCTGCGCCCGATGGCGGCAACAGCGGCAGGTGTGATATGTGCCAGATCGCCGGGGCCGGTGCCGACGAGATACAGTGTGCCGCTACCCATTGCGCCACTCCTCGACTGCGACCGCGACCGTCACTTGACCGCGAATCTGCTTCGGCACGCGAAGATCGGCGACCCCGGCAGCGAGCAGCGCGGCAGGTTCCGCAACACCTTGCGCCCCCACTGCCTTCATTGCGGCAGGCGAGAATGACGGAACCGCGACGCCGTTCAACGCATCAGCGGGGAAGAAATGAATCGGCACACCTATTCGGTCTGCATATCCCAGTAGCCCTGCTTCGTCCGCTTTCACATCAATCGAGGCGAGCGAACGGATAGCGGCAGGCGCAAGACCATGCTCACGCAGCACGCCTTCCACTGCCGCCGCAATAGCTTCTGCCGGCACGCCCCGCGCACACCCGACGCCTACTGCGAGGCACGGCGGGTGATAGATGACGCTTTTCGCCTGTATCACTTCCGGGAGCGTGGCGGCATCTCGCGCCGTAATGACGAGCGCGACGGGGTACGTTGCGTTCTCGACCGCAGCGAGATCGGGGACGAACCGGAGCGCGGCGGCTTCGGGATGCGACACCCAATCCCGCGAACCGGCTTCTTGATAGCATGCAACAGGGTCGCCGTTGACGAGTGCTGCTGCAGCCTGCGTGAGCATCTCCGGGTTGGCGATTGTCCAGCCGTCGTCTTTGCCGAGTAGATCGAGGGCGGGGACGCCCTGCACATCGGAGGCGGTCGTCACGACGGCATCGCCGCCCGTAATCGCGGCGACCGCACGGGCGAGATCGTTCGCGCCGCCGCGATGCCCGCCTGCCACGGCGACCGCCCACATTCCCGCCTCATCGAGTGCAACGATGCCGGGGTCAGTCGTCTTATCTTCCAAGAGCGGGGCGACCGAGCGCACTGCCACCCCGACGGGCATGATTAGTAGCAAGCGGTCGGTAGTGTGCCAGAGATCGCGGATGAGGTCAGCAACGGGCGATGTGTACGCGGTCGCGGTGTCGTCCGCAAAGCGTGCGGGTGCGAAAAACGTACCGCCGAGTGCGGGTGCGAGTCGTGCGCCGAGTGCCGTACCCCCCTTCGTTAGCGAAACGACAGCGAGCGGCAGGCGCGAGACGGGCGCGGTAGGTGTCGCAACATATTCCGTCGCAGTGATCTCGTCAACGATGGGAACATGATCAGCGCGACGGAAGCGATGGGTATAGGTCGAATCATACAGGTGGGAGCGGTGCGTGCCGTCTTGCAAGCCGGGGTCGAGCGCACGCCCCACCATCACGAGGGCTTGCCGCGACCATTTCGCGCGGCGCACTTGCTCCGCAATGGTCTCCAGTGTGCCGCGCACGATTGCTTCGTCGGGCCACGAGACGCGATAGAGGGCGGCGACCGGTGTATCGGGTGCGTACCCGCCCGCGAGCAAATCCGCCACAAGTTGATTGATACGCGTGATACCGAGCAGGATCGCCAGCGAAGTGCCGTGCGCGGCGAGGCTTGGCAAGTCTTCGCCCGCCGGCATCCCGGTGCGACCTGCCGCCCGCGTCATGATGATCGTCTGTGCGATTCCCGGCACGGTTAGTTCGACGCCGAGTGCCGCCGCCGCCGCAAAGACGCTCGATACCCCCGCGATGATGCGGTACGGCACATGTGCCGCCCGAAGTAGCGCGATTTGCTCGGTGATCGCACCATACAATGCGGTGTCGCCGCTGTGAACGCGGGCGACGTGTTCGCCGCGCTCTGCTGCGGCGATCATCTCGGCGCAGATGTCCTCCAAATGCCGCTCTTTCGTCCCCTCGAACGGGACACCGGGGCGGACAAATTGCCCGATCTCCGGTGAGACGAGCGAATCGGCGTAGAGCACGCGATCTGCCGTGCGGAGTGCGTCTACCGCGTCGAGGGTCAGCAACCCCGGTGCGCCCGGACCTGCGCTGACGAATGTGACCGATCCTGTCATGCGTTCCCCTCTTTGCGGACGACGAGCAGCGAGAGATACGGCAGCGGTTGCCCGCGCAGTGTGCGGACATCTGCGACATATCGCTCCCCTGCCATGCCGACGCGCTCGGCGTACCACGCGCCGCCCGTCAGCCCCTGTTCGTCCAGTATGTCAAGCACCGCGCCGACGCAGCGATGCACTTTGAGTAATACCACGGTGTCGAAAGTGGTCAGCGTCTCGCGCAGTTCGTCCAGATTGCCTGCGTGGACGGCGGGCAGCACTGCCAACCGCTCGTCCCACGAGACGAGTGGCTTCTGCATCGTCGCCGCTGCCGCCGCGAACGATGTAACCCCCGGCACGACTTCGATGGGAATGTGCGGCAACCGCTCCCGCACCCGTTCGAGCAGATACGCGAACGAGCCATACGTGAGCGCGTCGCCGATCAGCGGGAACGCTACCGCTGCGCCTGCCCAGAGTTCTTCCGCAACACGAGCGAAAATCTCCTCGCGGGAGGCATCAGCCGCGTCGCGCCCGCCCGCCGTTGCAAAGGGGAGCAGCAACACACGCTTCGTCGCCGTATCCACGACCGCCGAAACGATGGCGGCAGCGTGACTTTCGGTCGCCCGTTCGCCGCGTGGCAACGCGAGCACGTCCACTGCACGCAACACCTCGGCGGCGCGGAGCGTCATCAATTGCGGGTCGCCGGGACCGACGCTGACGCCGTACAGACCGGGGCGGGCGATTGCGGTCACGCGCCCTCCTTCTGCACTCGCTGTGCGAGGACGAACAACCCGTCGCGTGATGGATCGTAGTTGCCATCTTCCGTAAGGGTGTTCCATATATCGCGCACGGCGAACCCCGCATTGATAAGCAACGCCGACACTTCCGGCTGCGTATAGAAGCGGCGCGTGAGTTCGACCACCCGACGTTCACCACCGCGCAGCACGACTGTGCGGTCGGTGCAGGTACAAGAGGCGAGGTCGGGCAGCGTTTTGAGCAGCTCGACTGTATCGCCCCAGATGCGCCAGTCGCGGCGCGGCGCGGGGAGCGCAGCCGGCCAATCGCCTGTGCCGAAGAGCAACCACCCGCCCGGTTGAAGCAACCCCGCGAGATGTGCAAGGCTGGCGCGGTCTTCCGCTTCGGTCGGGAAACCGATACACGCGCGATCATAGAGCGACAGCACCGCCGCAAATGGTGGTTCGCCCGCAAGCGTGCGGAAATCTTGGGCGCGAATGTCCGCATTGTCATCGTCCACATAGCGATACGCGAGGTCGAGCATCGCGGGGGCGATGTCGAGGCTGACGAGGTTACCGAAGCCGCGCCGCCGAAGTTCGCGTGTGTGCCGCCCCCACCCGCATCCGATCTCTAATACCCGGTCGGTGGGCGCGAGCGGCACCTGTGTCTGCACGAAATCTATATCGAGGACGGCGCGGCGAA
>JBBRMX010000163.1:0-8234 GCA_038230615.1 Thermomicrobiales bacterium
ACGTGCGAAGTTAATCGTTGGAGCAGACAACTCGATGCCCTTTCCTTGCCAGAAGATCAGCCGAGTTCGCTCTTGGCGCGATGCATATACGCGGTGAGGGCATCATGCACCACAGGAACCGGATCGCCCGCGATGTGATGATCGCTGACCGGGCGTGGGCTTGCGGGATACCACCACGCATAGGCAGGACCGTCCGGCGTGCGATGAAAGGTGAAGAAGGCATGTGTACCGACGCGCAACGTGAGGGCATTCGCGTCGTCGGCTTCTATATGGGTGGAGCGGGGCGCGGTGTGATTGAGCCACGCCGCACATCGGTCGAAATGCCCGCGCAGCGCGTCTCGCGCGACAGAAAAGTCGTATTCGTCCATGGCAATTCCTTGTCTCGCCGCTCCCGCTGCCGTCCCACCAAATGTGGTATGCATCATATCAGACGAGTATGCGGGAATTATCGTTCCGGCAATGCTGTGTATGCGGTGTACACTGAAGGGTGCGACGATTAATCAGACAGAACAGGGGACTGATGGCAACGACGATACCGAAGATACCGCAACCGCAACACCGCATCTGGCACGGCTTCGGGCGCACCGCGAACACGCTGCTTGCGTATACGCTCTCGAAGGGGCTGCAACTCTCGCTCTATGCGCTGATCTTCCCACTCTATATGTACAGCATCGGGTATAAGCAGGACACCATCGGTTTTGTTTCCGCACTTGGCGCAGTCACGACGCTCGTGTTTGCGGTGCCTATCGGGTTGCTGGCAGACCGGGTAGGGCGGAGGAGGTTATTCGTCCTCTCGTCGTGGCTCGTGCCGGTGCCATATTTCTGCATAACCCTCTCGCCATCGCTCGCGGTGATTATTCCGAGCGCGATGGTCGCCAATGGGCTGGCAACTGTCTATTGGAGCACGAATGCGCCGTTGCTCGTTGGGGCAGTGGAGGCAAACGACCGCGTGCGCGTCTTCAGCGTCAACTCGTTTTTTCTCACGGGGATCGGGACGCTCGGCGCATTGATCGGCGGCGTTATCCCGGTCGTAGCGGGGCGCGTACTCGGTGAGCCATCTACAGCGACCGCCCCGCTGCGTGCTGCGCTGGCAGCGACAGCGGTCGTCTCATTGCTCGGCGCAATACCGCTCTTGGCATTGCGCGGCACCGATGCGGCACCGGAAGCGCGGGAGCGGGCGTGGCGGTTTCGGGCGGGCGATTTCCGGCTGTTCGGCAAATTGCTCTGCGCGGACGCATTGCTTTCGTTCGGTGGTGGCGCGGTCATCGGTTTCTTGCCGCTCTTCTTTGCCCTGCGCTACGGGATGGAGTCGGGGACGCTCGGTGTATTGTTCACGGTCACCGGGATGCTCAGCGGGACGGCATCACTTGCCGCGCCAGTCATGGCGCGGCAGTTTGGTGACTTGCGTGCGCTCATTGCAGCGGAGGCAGTGATCGCACCTGCAATCATTTTCACCGCCCTCGCGCCAGTCGTCTGGCTCGCAATCGGTTTCGAGGCGGCGCGGAATATCCTGCGCGGCACGCTCGACCCGATCTATGTGCCGTTTGCAATGACGCGCGTACCGTCAGCGCAACGCGGTGCGCTCGGCGGTTTGTATAACGTGACGTGGGCAACGGGTTTTTCGCTCGGTCCGCTGGTGAGTGGCTGGATACAGGTGCGGGCGGGGTTTACGCCCGCATTCTTGCTTGGCGCGGTCTGTTATGCGGCCGCAGCGGTAGCGATGTGGGCATTTTTTCGCGGCAGTGTGTCGATCGAAGATTAACGCAAATAGAGGCGGGCATTGCGCCCGCCTCCATCATTCGCATCTCTTGGTAATCGCTTCGTTACTTGAAGTTAAACGAGGAGATCACCGCCGCAGATTTTTCTGCGAGAATCGGCGCATTTTCATCCCGCGCAGTGAATGCGAGGGAGTATGAGGTGTTGCCGCGCAGCGCGACGACAATGGTGCCGCGCACACGTACGCCACTGTTCGGCGCGGTGCCGACGTACGTGAACTGGCGGGCATTCTGACCACCGAAATTGATGAGTACCAATCCGTCTTGCCCGAACTGCACATCAGTGAGCAACTGCTGCACCTCGGCGGTTGCGGCGAGCGAGAGTTGATCCAGCCCTGCTTGGCTGTTCATGGGATCATCCGCAGTCACAACATTGAAGTTGATACCCGGCCCGACGGCAGACACAAACTGCACACCTGTCGCACCGTCCGGTACTGCGAGCGGTACACCCTGCTGGTATCCATCAGGTATCACGAGGGCAAAACGCCCTGCCGGATCGCTATACGGTGTTGTCGCTGCCTGTGCAACAGTGCTCATCAAGCAGAGCGACAACGCCACCATCAAGAATGATCGCTTCCAGACCCCAACCGTCATGCCGAACCCCTCCTTATCGAGCGCACCCAACCACTGCACGGACAGCATACCATACTCGCTCGTGGGGGGTCAGCCGCGCTCCGCAAGTACCTGCCCGACCAGTGTATCCATCTGATCGAGGGTAAACGGCTTGGGAATGAATGCCCGCGCTCCGATACTTGCAAAATTGGGCTGCGGTGCGGCACTCATCAAAATGACGGGTATATCCGATTCCGCTTGTAGAATGCGGCAAAAGGTTACGCCATCCATGAATGGCATCATGATGTCCGATACTACAAGATCGGGCGGATTTTCTCGCACTATCTCAAGTGCGGTTCGCCCGTTATATGCCACACGTACCGTATATCCCTGTTCCTCAAATACATCCGCGAGGAGATTAACGACAGGCTCTTCGTCATCCACGACGAGAATTGTCGTCATACGGTGTACCTCCACAGTTGTTCTCCGATATTGTCCCGTACGCTGATTAGATACACCCTTGTCTGTCCCCGTCTCCCGGATATACCGCAGACGACCATAACTACACGACAAAACCTCGCTCTCACAAAGAAGACGCAGGCATGTTATCGCAAGAAGAATGCCATAGCCCGTTTTATTCGCGTATCGCGTTTTTCTGTGCGGACACATCCTCGGCGATTCCGTGCGGTTTGGGCGACGTGTCGTACAACGCTGCGAGATTCCGTAGCGAATGTTCAACCACACTCGTGAGGTACGATGCCACAAGACCGTCAACGAGTAACCCGCCGGGAGGATCGAGCGTCACCTGCAGTGTTGTCCGTGTTGTCCCATCGTCGAGTGGCTCGAACCGAACAGCGACAGACGCCGCGAACGACAGGTTTTGTGCCTTCCAGACGAGCAATGTGTCCGGCTCGTCTCGCGTGATGCGTGCAATGACATCCCAAAGTGTGCCGGTCGGGGCGCGAAAAGCCCAGCGGGCAGTATCCACTCCCGTTACGGTTATCCCTTCGACCCCACGCAGGATGTGCGGCAGATGTATGGGATCGCGCCAGAGTGCGTAGAGCGCATCGGAAGTCGCACGGATGCGGAGGGCACGGGTGACGGTTGGCATGTCGTTTGTCTCCGATACACCGTCGCAAAAACGAAAACGCAGCGTGCGTGTGTCGCTCCCGCTGCGTTTCTCCGATCCTATAGAGACAGTATCTAGCCGAGTTGCGGCAGAATATCGCGGATATCGAGAGCGCGGCAAGTGAACATTGGTGTGTCGCGCAGGGTGTACATACTTGCTTGGGTCTCGCGCAATGCCGCGACGAGATCGAGGAAGTCTTGTGGGAAATCGCTCTCGAACGCGACGACCCATTCCTGATCGTCAAGCCCGAACGAGTAAGTGGTGTTCAATTTCACCGATGGGTACCCTTGCCCGACTTCAATATGCTCGGTCATCATCCCCTGTCGTTCTTCTTTCGACATAGCGAACCATGCCCGCGTCTTGACGAAGGGATAGACGAACAGGTACTTGCGCCCGCCCGGTTCGATGGTGAGGCGGTTCGATTCGCTGTCTCGCTCGTGCGGGTCCACATACTGCGAACGGCGCGTCATCGAGAGATACGAATGCGGCGAGGCGAGATACCGTCCAAGCCCGGTGCGATTGAGTTTGGTCGCAAATGTCTGGAAATCGTCGAGGTCATATGAGACCTGCCAGAGCAGGAAGTCCACCTCGCTGCGGAACCCGATACACGAATAGGAGCGGACGAGCATGTGCGGGGTGGTTTCATCAACCGCCGCGAGGAATTCTGCTTTGCCGCGTTCGCGCTCGTCTTCCGACAGGCGATACCATGCGGAGTCGAGTTTGTAGAATGCGAAGCGTACATACTGGCGGCGCGTTGGTGTGCGCGGTTGCATTGCGGGGGCGGTGGTCGTTGTCGGAACCGGTGCGGTGGCAGTCATTCGCGGTTCTCCTCCTGTAGCGCGGCTCATTTCATCCAGTATACCGCGCAGGAATGGCAAACATGTATCGTGCGTTACACGGGCAGTAAAGAGCAAGACCGGACCAGTGAAAACAAGGAGCATAGAACGATGGCAGACCCGATACAGGCGACGGCACCGAAGCGGCTTATGGTCATCAACGCGCATCCTGACGATGCGGAATTTGGGTGTGGCGGCACGCTGGCGACGTTTGCGAACGCAGGCACTGAGGTCGTACTGGTGATTATCACCGACGGCTCGAAGGGAAATGCAGACCGCTCGATTACCCCGGCGCAGTTGATCGAAATGCGGATCGCGGAGCAGGACAAAGCCGCCGCCGTCCTCGGGATAACGCAGATCGTGCGGCTCGGCTATGAAGACGGCGTACTCCAGCCGACGCTCGATCTGCGGCGCGACATTGCCCGCGTTATCCGGCAGTATCACCCGAATGTCGTCATTGGCGGCGACCCGGACAGCCGCTTCGGGGGCGATTTTTACATCAATCACCCCGATCATCGCGCGGCAGCAGAGGCCGTGTTGTACGGCATTTTCCCGGCGGCGGGCAACTTCAACTTCTTCCCCGAATTGCTTGCGGAAGGGCTGGAGCCGCATCAGATTGACGAACTCTGGATGACGGCGTGGGGAGACGGCACACTGTATGTAGATGTCACCGATGCGATGCCGAAGAAGATTGCCGCCCTTGCGGAGCATCACAGCCAGTTCAAAATCGCAGACGTGCAGGAGTTCGTGCAGTCCACCTCAACCGAAGCCGGCAAGAAATTCGGTGTCGGAGCGGCGGAATCGTTCAAGCGCATCATTATGCGCCAGCCGACTGCCGATGACATCGCCAAACTCGCCGCCGAGGGCGAGGCCGCCGAGATTGCCGAGCCAGTAACCGCAGGGTAGTTGCCGCTCCACGTATTAGACAGATGACACTCTTTGGGGTGTCATCTGTCGTCACGTCGTACGATGTAATGCGCTATATGTACAAGGGCGAATTCCGCAACGTTGCACCGCGTCTACACACGCACACGTGATTCGCAATACGCATTGTTGCGCGTGATCCATTTGTCGTTCGCCGATGCTATGCTGTCGCGGGCGTGACACAACGAATCGAGGAGGAGCGGGCATAATGGAGCCACCGACCGCGAAGTATCATATCCGGGAACAGCAGGCAGACGCGCTGCTTGCGCCGGTTCGGGCAACATTGCGCGAGACGGAAACACGGCTGGCGCACTATATCGAGCGGTTGCATCTGCCGGATGCGGATGCGGATGCTCTCCGCGCCGCCCGCGCTGCCCTTGCAACGGCACGCGGCGAGATCGAGCGGGTGTATACCGAGAGCGTAGCGAGGACGGATGCGGGAAAACGAGGAGCGGCATGACGGCAACGAAAAAGCGCGTCCTCATCACAGGGGCGGCAGGGCGCATCGGCGGCATGGTCGCGCACCTGCTCGAAGGGCAGTACAATCTGCGATTGCATGATGTGCGGCCCATCCCGGAAACATTACCCGCACAGGATACAGTCATAGCGGACATCGCAGACTACGACGCTATTGCGCCCGCGCTGGAAGGGATGGATGCCGTTATTCATCTCGCTGCTGACCCCGACACGAAAGCATCGTGGGAGAGTGTGCGCGACCGCAATATTATCGGCACCTACAATGTGTTCGAGGCGGCGCGGCGTGCGGGCGTACGAAAGATCGTGTTTGCCTCCACTAACCATGTGATGGGCATGTACGACCGTGACCAGCAATGGCCGGTATATGCGCCCCAACCGGTGCGCCCCGATTCGCTCTATGGCGTCTCGAAGGCGTTCGGGGAGACACTCGGGCGGTATTACTGCGACCAGTACGGATTGTCGGTGATCTGCCTGCGAATCGGGTGGCTGCTACCGGAGCCGCACGATGCGATTGCACGGTGGATGTGGCTCTCGCCGCGTGATGGGGCGCAGGCAATGTGGCGGGCTATCGAGAGCGAGTTGCCGTTCGGCATCTTCTACGCGATCTCGCAAAACGGTGGGCGACACTGGGACATCACCGAGACGATGGAAAAACTCGGATACCGCCCTGAAGACGACGCCGAACAATGGCTCGCGGAACACGGACGGACGTAAACACGAGAGGGCCGTCGCCGAGGACACAGAGAAAAGCAGCCTGAACACTATTGGCGCGTTTCTTTGTGTCCTCGGGGTTTTTGCGGTTACTTTCCTATCGTGTGTGTCGCATCGGCATGGGCGATGAGTTCGTCGAGCGATAGCGCGTCGAGCGACGGCAGCACGAGATTGACATGCGAGAAATCGAGGGTGCGCGTCATTGCGTTTGGCACTGCGACGGTGAAAATGCCTGCGCGGACGGCAGCGATGCTCCCGTTCGCGGAATCCTCGAAGGCGATGGCTTCGTCCGCCGCGATGCCGAGAGCCGCGAGCGCGGAGAGATACAATGCGGGGTCGGGCTTTGCGGCGTGGACATCTTCTTTCGTGCGGACGGCATCGAAATGGACATCGAGCCCAAGTCGCCGGAGATGCCCCGTTACCCACTCACGCCCCGAACTGGAAGCGACCGCGATCTTTATACCGCGCCCTTTCGCATCGGCGATCAACGCCATAACGCCGGGAAGGGCATTTTGCTCAGCGATCATTTCGAGCATCCGCGTGCGGCGTCGCGTGCGTGCGGCGGTACGGTCTACCGGGACGTCGGTCTGGGCGTCGAGATAGTCGTGCGGGTCCCACGATTCTGACGCGACGCCAATCATCGGCAACCAGACGTCGAGCGGCAATTCCGCGCCGTGCAGAGCAAACTCCTCGCGCCATGCTTCATAATCGGGAAGTTCGGTGTCGAGAATCAGCCCGTCGAAATCGAAGATCAATCCCCGGATGGGCATGGGTACTCCTTGATGATTGTCGACATTACCAACCGAATTGTCGGACAAAAAACCCGCTCCCCATGTGCAAGATAATCGGCGAACCGTGCGGACAGACGGCGGGGCTGTCGGTTTCGCCCAAGCGACGGACGAGATCGCGCATCGCCTCGTGCGGGAGTGTTGTCCCGCGTCGCAATGCAGACCGGCAGGCAAGCGCAGTGCAGAGGCGGTCGCGCCACCCGTCGGTGCCGCTCTCCGCGCCATCGTCCGCTTCGGTGAGCGCATCGAGCAACAGCGGGCCGAGGGCGGGTGCATCCGCGAGTTCGGCGGGCAACGAGCGCACGAGCACCGTTCCTTTGCCCCACGCCTCGCACGATACCCCCGCCGTCGCAAGATCGCTCATGCGTCCCGCGATGCGGCGGGCGTCGGCGGGCGACAATGCGAGCACAAGCGGCTCGACGGCATCGGCATCGCCGTCCGGTCGCAGGGCGCGGGTGCGGAGATATGCGTAAATCACGCGCTCATGTGCGCGATGCTGGTCAATCAGGTACAACCCGTCGGGGCCTTCCGCGACAAGCAATCGCCCGTCGAGCTGCCCGATGAGCATCAGCGGCGGCAGATTCGGCGTCACAATCGGCTCCGCATCCGGCACCATTGTTCGCGTAATGCCGTCGAGCGACCCGGCGAGCGAGAATATTTCGTTGGTCGTGCCGGCATCACGGTCGGGCAAAAAGGCAAAATCCGCCCCGGTGGGCGGCAACGTAGGCAGTTTGCCGAGCGTGGCGCGGGTCGCATCTGCGAGGGCAGCACCGAGCGCGACAGCATGAAGGAGCCGGACTTCGGCTTTCGCGGGGTGAATATTGACGTCCACAGTGTCTGGCGGGACGGTGAGGGCGAGCGTCGTCAGCGGGTGTCGCCCACGCGGCATGAGTGGGCGATATGCTTCCTCGAACGCGGCAAGCAGCGCGGTGCATCGCGCCACGCGCCCGTTGACGATGAGCGTAACGGCGTTGCGGCTGGCGCGAGTCACTGCGCGGTCACCGATCAGCCCGCGTAGTGTGCCGTCCGGCGTTTCGCGGGC
>JBBRMX010000164.1:0-8230 GCA_038230615.1 Thermomicrobiales bacterium
ATTCTCGTGGTGGATGATGAACCGAGCATTCGTGAAGTGGTGACGCTCTATCTTGAGCGCGAAGGGTATCATGTGCGGGCGGCGGCGGACGGTGACGAAGCATTGCGGGCGGCGTTCGAGTTCGCGCCTGATCTCGTCGTACTCGATCTCATGCTGCCCAAGAAAGACGGTATGGAAGTCTTTCGTATCCTCAGTGTAAAGCAACCCGTGCCGGTGATTATGCTCACTGCTCGTGGCGAGGAGACCGACCGGATTGTCGGATTGACCATCGGCGCGGACGACTATATCACCAAGCCGTTCAGTCCCGCCGAACTCGTTGCCCGTGTGAAGGCGGTGTTGCGGCGCACCGCCGGGAGCGCGACTGCTCCAACAGAGGACCTCGCCCCCCGTTCGATCGTGTATCCGGGGCTGACGGTTGATCCGCGCTCACGTACCGTGGTCGTCAATGGCGACGAAGTAACCCTCACCGCAACTGAGTTCGATCTCTTTTACGAACTGGCACGGCATCCGGGGCAGGTTTTCACGCGGGAGCAACTGCTCGACCGCGTGTGGCACGAAGAGTTTTACGGCGATGCCAGCACCGTCACCGTGCATGTACGCCGCTTGCGGCAGAAGATTGAGCCAAACCCGGACATGCCGACGTATGTGCAAACAGTCTGGGGTGTCGGGTATCGCTTCCGGGCGGGGGAAGGAGCGGGACGATGAACACGATCATGCGGCGGCGCATCGCATACGCCCTCGGTGTGGTCCTTGGTGCGGGTATCATCGTCGAACTGCTGATCGCGCTCATCCTCCGCCCACCGGCGGCGGCAATCGCCGATATCGGCGCGGTGCTCGCGTTGTCCTGCGTCGTGTCGGTCGCGGTCGCGGCGGTCGGCATGTGGCTCGTGACGGCGCGTTTCCTCTCCGCACTTCGTGCCCGTCTCTTGGGCGTGGTTGCGTGCGGGGTCGTGGTTGCGTGCGTAAATATCGTGGTCGCAGCACTCCTTATGTTCGTCTCACACCACGACTTCGTCTTTCTCGCGCTTGTGACGCTCTTTTCCGGCACGGTCAGTATTGCGGTCGGGTCGGTGCTGGCGGCGACAATCACCGACCGGCTCGATGCGATCAGCACCGCAGCAGCGACACTGGCGGCAGGCGATTACGCCGTGCGTGTGCCGCTCGTTGCAGCAGACCCGGTAGACGAGACGCGCACACTCGCGCACGCCTTTAATATGATGGCGGCGGAGGTAGAACGTGCCACCGTACAACACGCGGGCGATGAAGAAGCCCGCCGTATGCTGATCGCGGCCGTCTCGCACGATCTCCGTACCCCTCTGGCGGCGATCCGTGCGATGATCGAGGCAATCACCGACGGTGTCGTGACGGAACCCGAAACGGTCGCTCGGTTTCATGCCACGATGGGACGGGAAATTCGTGCGCTCTCCACACTGATTGATGACTTATTCGAGCTGTCGCAGTTGGAAGCGGGGCGTCTCGCGCTTACCCTCGCCCCCGCTGCGGTGCCGGACCTCATCGCGGAAGTGGTCGAGGGGATGCGGGCGCAGGCAGCCGCCCGCGATGTACGCATCGGTGCGGCGGTAGATGGTATCGTGGAGCCAGTCGTGATTGATCGCCCTGCGGTGCGACGTGTCTTGACGAATCTCGTGCAGAATGCGATTCGCCATACTCCCGCAGATGGCACGGTCGGTATCACAGCGCGTCGCGTCGGAGACGGCGTGCGTGTAGATGTCGTAGACACGGGCGAGGGGATCGCGGTGGAGGATTTGCCCCGTATTTTCGAGCGGTTCTATCGGGGGGAGCGGTCGCGGTCGCGCGGCACGGGGGGCGCAGGGCTTGGGCTGGCGATTGCCCGTGGGCTGGTCGAGGCGCACGGCGGACGTATTTGGGTGGAGAGTGTGCCGGGACGCGGTGCGTGTTTCTCGTTCGTCTTGCCAGTACGCCCTGTCAAAGGATAAGTAGCATCTACACGTGCGGTAGTACACTCGTTGCGCCCGCTTCGGTATCCTCACGCTGCCGGGGTAATGCAGCGGGCATGACGATAGCCCTGTGCCTCCCAGATCGTGCATGTATCCCGCTGTGCGGGCGCATTGTCTATGCCCGTCACGGCCAGCGTAGGATGGCTTGCTGCAATGACTGAGGCATAATAGCCGGGGCCGTAGCCAATCTCTGCGACGTGCGTGGCGCGAGCAAGATCGAGAGAGGCAAGCACGTCGGCGCGGTCGTCTGGACAGGCATGGAGACGGTATCCGGCATAGTGCGCGGCGTATCGCTCGTACGAGGATTGGGCGGAATCTCGGCGGACCGGAGGAGGACGGAAGGCGGGAGAAGTCACGCCTGCACCTCCGTACCCGTCGTCTGTGCCCGATGGACGATCCGCTGCGCTCGCAATCGTTCCGATGCCTCGGTAAAGTACTCGCGCACATCGCCCTGCGTGCCGACCCACGCGAGGTATCGCCGGATACCCTCCGCAACTGGTACGGTCGGTTGCCAGCCGAGAGCGGCGATACGCGAGATGTCACTGACAAGGTGCCGGATTTCGCCGGGGCGGAATTCGCCCGAAATCTCCGGCAGAATAGGCACACCGATTGTCTCCGCGAGCAGCGCGGCGAGATCGCCGATAGCGGTGCCGGTGCCGCTCCCCACATTGAAGATGCCGCCGTCCGCCCGCGTATCAGTCGCCGCGAGGAGATTCGCGCGAGCGATATCTTCTACGTAGCAGAAATCGCGCTGTTGCCGACCGTCTTCATAGATCGTCGGGGCGAGATTGTTCAGCAGCCGTGTGCAGAAGATGGCGATCACCCCGGTATAGGGGTTGAACAAACTCTGGCGCGGTCCGTACGTGCATGAATACCGCAGTGCGACAACCGGCGTGCCAGTCTGCTTGCCCCACGTGAGCACGAGCCGCTCTTGGTCCATCTTAGAAATTGCGTAGACGGTCTGCCCGCCCGTCGGCGCGGTTTCGGGCGTGGGAACAGGAGACGCCGCATGTCCGGCGGCATCTCGCACTTCCCATTCACCGCGCTGCAATTGCGGGATTGGGCGTGCGGGTGGAAAAAAAACGATACCGTCTTTGCCCCGGTACGCGCCCTCGTCATAGACTGCCTGCGATGATGCTACGACGACCTTCCGCACCGGCAATTGTGCGTCGCGGATCGTTTCAAGCAGCAGGGCGGTGCCGTAGGAGTTGACGTGCATATATTTCGCCATCTCCGGCATGTACCCGCCATATGCCGCTTCGTGAAAGACAATGTCCACGCCATCGAGCGCGGCGCGGAGATTGGGCTGCGAGCGCACATCGCCCCAAACATACTCCGCCTGCGGGTTGAGCCACGCGGGTTTGCCGTCGCGGTGTGTTTGTGGTTCGAGGTTATCGAGTACCCGCACTTGCCAGCCCTGCGCGATGAGCAAATCAACGATATGCGAGCCGATCAATCCGGCACCGCCCGTCACAAGTGCGGTCGTCGTCATTCGGTTCCTCCTGTGGCAACGAGCGGAGATGCTAGAGTGGAGAGTGCGGGATGGTGTGCCGTGAGACCGAGACGTACCATTGCGGCAGCAGTCGCGGGAGCATCGTGCCGCTCCGCGAGATACTGCGCGAGATGTGCGAGGTCGGGTTCCTCGTCTATATCCCATGTCGGCGGGAGGGTTGCGGCATTGAGACCCTGCGAATGGGCGTTGGCGCGGAGGTCGTCGCACACCGTGCCGGTACTCATCGGCGTCTCACCGAGAATATCCACACCCCGCCGTTGACCGATGAGGCTGTACCCGCCGTCGTAGGTCGGCACAAGCACCGCCGCATGAGTCGCGAGTGCAGAAAACGCGGCAGCAACCGTCTCCGGCGGTATTTGGGGCGAATCGGAGGCGATCAACACGGTGCGTGCGTACCCCCGCTGCGCTGTCCAGTGAAAGATGTGGCGTTGTCGCGTGGTCCAGTCCGCGCCTTCTTGCGCGAAAAAGCCGTGTGCATCCCCGACCAGTGCAGGGAATATCTCCGTTGTTGGGGCGCACGCCCAGAATAGATCGAACGACGGCACGGCGCGAAACCGTGCGGCAAGGTCTGCCAGAAACGCGCCATAGAGTGCCGCCGCCCGGTCATGCCCGATGGTTGTGCCGAGCCGGGTCTTGACGGTGCCGGGGACGGGATCTTTCGCCCCGATTACCAATGCAAAAGGGGAGGGGGCGTCGTTCATGCACATGCCTCCTGTGAGGTTGCAGCAGAGATGGGCTGCCAGCGTGCGTAGCGTAGCGTGGTGCGGAGAATGACGACCGCTGCTTTGATGCTGCCGCGCACTGTGCCGCCGACTTTCGAGCGACCGCCGCCGCGCCGCCGGTATGACACTGGAACTTCCTGAAAACGCAGCCCGCACTGCGCCGCCTTGACGAGCATCTCGGTGGACCACCCGTATGTGCGCTCCTGCATATCGAGCGTGCGGAGCGCCGGAGCGCGAATTGCACGGAACGGACCGAGGTCGGTCACGCGAAGCCCGTAGCGACGTAAAATTGTCGCGGCAAGCCAGTTGCCGAACCGTTGCTGTGGGGTCAATGCGCCGCGCTCGACCGATCCCCGTACCCGCGATCCCATCACAAAATCGGCGTCTCCCGCAAGAAGCGGCGCAAGAATTGCTCGCAGATCGCCGGGAACGTCGCTCCCGTCGCCATCCAGCAACACAATGATGTCCGCGCCGAGGTCGTGGGCATGTGCGACACCGGCGGCACATGCCGCGCCGTATCCCTGCTCCGGCTCCCGGACGACAACCGCGCCCGCGTCCGCTGCGTGTCGTGCAGTGTCGTCGGTACTGCCGTTGTCCACGACGACAATGGCACTGAATGTGTCGCGGGGCAACCCTCGCACGACGTTGCCGATGGTTTCTGCTTCATTCAGTGCGGGAATAACTGCGATGATCTGCGGCACACTGGCTCCTTCCACGCGCACTGATCCTACCATGAGGGTAGCGACGAGACATTGCCGTTCCCTTGCTCGGTTCTTACAATTCGGTGACATTGAAATAAACGAGCCTGATCGTCGGTGTCGGACGAGCAACGACGCAATTTCCGCACCGCAAGCAGAGACCGTTTTGCGATAGTACGGGTGAGCAGTAGACGTCAGATGTATCTACGATTTGTCTTTCGCCCCTTGGAAGAAAAGTTTGGTGTTGGCCCTGCATGTGGTATGGAATCAGTGCTGATCGTGGCAAAGAGACAATCATTTTCGGTTTGAAGGGACTGGCTCGACGGTTTTTCCACGCGGTTATGCAGGAGATGGAGAAGAGGCGTGGCAAGATTTGGTCACGGATACACTGCACTTGCAGGAGAGCCGACACGGACGGGCTACTGACCGCCGAGCATTGCGCCCGCCCATCGTGTGAGCCACGGCGCGACCCCAACGATGATCGTCACGAGAGTCGCTACGATCAGCAGGATGCGGGGGAGGGATGCCGATGCACCTGCGGAACTCACGATAGCGGGAGATGTGGCGGGGTTTTGCACTGCGGCGAGGAAGACGCGCACATATGCCGCGACGGTCGCCACACTTGCGAGTGCCGCGACGAACACCACCCACGCATTGACGCCATTCAATGCTGCGGTGAGCAGGGCGAGTTTTCCCGCGAAACCTGCGGTCGGCGGGATGCCGCCGAGCGAGAGCAGCGCGATGATGAGCGCGAATGTGACGCCTTTGTGCTGCTTCAGCAACCCGCCAAGCGTGAACAGGGTGCGGCTTTCCGCGTCGGTGCGGTGCAAAATGCCGAGGATTGCGACGAGTGCACACGTCGCCGCCGCATACGCGACGAGACCGAGAAATGCCGCCTGCGGTCCTGAGGTGTTGCCCGTCGCCAGCGCAAGCACGACTAAGCCGATCTGCGCGATGCCCGAATATGCAATGAGCCGACCCAGTTCTTGCTGACGCAGCACCCCGACGCTACCCACCAAGACAGTCACGAGGGCGACCGCTGCGGTGAGCGGTCCCCAATAGGTCTGCAATCCCGGCACCGCACCGTAGAGTAGCCGTACTAGTGCAGCGACCACGGCGACTTTCGTTCCAACCGCCAGCACGACAAGCACCGGTGCGGGTGCGCCGGAATAGGCATCGGGTGCCCATTGATGGAACGGCGCAAGGGCGAGTTTGAAGCCTAAGCCCGCCAAGACCAGTGCCAGACCAACGAGCAGCAATGGGCGTGTTGCACCGCCGTCGCTCCCTGCAGCGACACGGGCGATGGTGCCGAATGTTGTCGAGCCGACCGCGCCATAGACAAGGGCGGTGCCGTACGCTTGCACCGCCAGCGCGACGACGCCGAGCAAGAAATAGCGCAGGGCGGTCTCTCTCCCGTGCGGAAATCCCGCCAGCAGATAGAGCGGCAGCGCGAGCAATTCGATACCGATCAGAAGTACCAAGAGGTCGGATGCGACCGCAAGCACGAGCATTCCGCCCGCCGCGAACAGCAAGAGTGCTTCGTAATCGCCGCTCTCCCATCGCTCGGCGGTGCCGTATGGAAGCGAGAGTAGCACCGTGACGATCACCGTCGCCAGACCGAGTAATCCAAACGCGACCGCGAGACCGTCCACCGTCACCGTGCCGTCGAAAACGCTTCGTTGTCCTTGCCATCCGGCGAGAACAAATCCGCCCGCGATCAGCAACCCGGCAACCGCGATGGTGGTTGCGAGTGTCCGCTGGCGTGGCATCGTTGCGGACAGCGTGAGCAGCACGATTGCAGTCACCGCAATCGTCATGAGCGGGGCGAGCATCTGATAGGGAATGGTCAACTTCCTACCCCTCGATAGCGCGAATGGCGACAGACGCAGTTGGAAGACTCATACTATTACGCCCCGCGCAGCAGGAGATAGACCGCGACGCCGAATGCGCCCGCGATCAGCCCAACGACTGAGCGGTGTAGGCTTGCATAGCGCACGGGGGCAGGCGGCGTTCCTGCTGCGGGACGGGTGGACGTCGCGGCATCGGGTGTCGCCCCTTGTGTATAGCCCGCCAGCGCAAGGATGGGACGAACGATTATCGCATCAACCACGGCGTCCAGCCCCATGCCGCCACGTAGGGCTGCCCGTACAGCCGTCTCCGGTGTCGCGGCAGCACGCCGCCGCGAACCGACGAGTACCCATGTTACGGCGGCGGACACGAGCGCGACCATCGTGCTCACAAGTGCGCCCTGTACTGTGACGCCGATTGCCTCACCACCAAGGCGTGGCACGAGAAACCGTTGCACCGGAATATATCCCGCGACGATGGCAAGTAGTGCGATGATGCCCTGCGGCACGGTCATCGCAGTACCCGGTGGGTGGATGTGCGCGGTGGTGGACGCACCAAGAAACGTGCGGACGAATGCCCGCGTCGCATACGCCGCTGTTAGGGCAGTGATCGTCAGCGCAACCACATATGACAGTGTGCCATGTGCGCGGGCAACATCTGCAATCGCATCTTTCGAGAAGAAGCCGGACAACCCCGGCATCCCGCCGAGTGCGAGTGCGCCAATGGCGAACGCCGCCGCCGTTTGCGGAAGGCGGCGCAGAAGACCGCCCATGTGGTCGAGCATCTCCTCGCCATCGAGCGCGTGAATAACCGATCCGGCAGCGAGGAACAACACCGCCTTGAATGCGGCGTGCGTGGCGAGGTGGAAGGCGGCGACGACGGGCGCATCGAGACCAATCGCAAAGACCATCAGCCCGAGTTGACTCACGGTCGAGTACGCGAGCACGCGCTTCAGGTTCGGCTGTACGAGGGCGCAAACGCCGCCGTATAGTGCGGTTGCCCCGCCGATCACCGCAACGAGTGTTGTCAGCCCGCTCCGATCCACGACCGGGAAAAGCCTGATGAGCAGATAGATACCCGCCGCGACCATCGTTGCCGCGTGGATGAGTGCGGACACTGGCGTCGGACCTGCCATCGCATCCGGTAGCCATCCCGACAGTGGCAACTGTGCGGATTTTGCCCCCGCCGCCAAGAGCAATCCGACGGTCGCAACGACCGCCCATCCCTGCGGCATCTTCGTGGCGTTCGCGTTGATCGTCGTCATGTCGAGCGATCCGAGGGTATGGATAAACGATGCCATCGCCACGATCAACCCGATATCGCCCACCATGTTGTAGATGAACGCCTTGTTGCCCGCCGCGACCGTGCCGGGGCGGTCGCTCCAGAAGGCGATGAGCAATGCGGATGCGATGCCGACGCCGATCCACCCGACGGCAAGGAGTGGGATCGAGTCCGCCAGTACCAGCAGCA
>JBBRMX010000165.1:0-8125 GCA_038230615.1 Thermomicrobiales bacterium
CTGCTGGCAAAACAGCCCGCGTTTGTGTTTGGCTCGATCAACGAGCACATCTATCTAAGCGAGGCGGGCGCGAAGCAGACGCACTTCATCCCCGTGTCGTTCCCCGGCGCAATCGTGCGGCGCACCGTCGGCACACCGTACATGGGCTACAGCGGTGTGATGAATCTTGTACAGGAACTCGTGAACAAGTTTTATGAGTCGCTCTTCTCCTTTTTGCCCGTCGAGACGGCGCAGGGGCGTGCGGAGTGGAGCGCGGCGCGGGCGGGTCAGATGCCGTGGCACGCCGATGCGACTGTACACCTCACGAAAGCTCTCGACGCGGTGCCGTTCATCGCCCGTATCTCCGCGATGCGAAATGCCCGCACCGCCGCCGAGGATCACGCCCGCGCACGCGGCGAGGCGATGGTGCAACTGGAAGATGCCGTGCAGGGCATGATGCAAGCACAGCAGCGACAGGGGAACTGAGCACCACTGCACGACAGACGCCACTGCCGAAATCTCGGCGGTGGCGTCTTTTGCGTCTGACGATATTGTGTCCGGCGGGATGCGGTTACGGACCTGCCGGGGCGAAGATTGGCGGGAAGGGTTGCGGGCGTTGCGGCACCGGGGCGGACGATGAACCGGGCGCGTGCCGCCAGTTGTAATAATGTTGCCCGATGTTGCCGAACTCCACGACGAATAGGGGCGTATTGGACGGTGTGTATGTGAGAACGCGCCGCTCGAACCCCTGCACCATCACTACCTTGGAGATACCGCCAACCTTGATTGTTACCCACACTGGTTCCGTAACCGCGTATCCGACGGTGAGCAGCCCGGTTTTCGCACGGTAGTCGCTGAAGACGCGGGGGACATGATAGCCCGTCAGCGTGTCCGTGCCGACGATCTGTGCGCCGCTGTCTGCTGCCCCTGCCGGATACGGGCTGGTGATGCCCATTGGCCCCGCGAGGCGGTCGGCGGCGCGGGTCGCTTGAATATTGGCGACGGTGAAACTCCGCATATCGCTGTATAGCGGGAAGACATTATCGGGGTCTCCCGCAACCGAGATGCGTGCGGGATCGCGTTGCTCGAACTGTGCGTCGCCGACTTGTGCCCGCCCGGTAATCAGTTCCACAGTCAGCAACCCGTTCGTGATCGGCGCACCGGGGCGGTTCGACTCCATCCGCCCCTTATCGAAATACTGTACGAGTCGTTGCCCGTTGGGTGACTGCACGTACTGCTCGTAGAGCGGCACGGTTGAAGAGGCGGGCGGCCCCCAGTAATTCTGCACCGTCCCCTCGCCCTGCTCCCACTGCAGCGCGAATTCGCGGATGGCGAACGGCGTCGCCGCCCCCGCAGGCGCACCGACGCACGCGAGCACCAGCAACGCCAGCATCATACTCAGTCCCGTCCGTCTCGCCATTCTTCATCCTCCACAAGATTCGCCGCAAGACGCTCAGGACGCCAAGAAATTACAGAAGTGCATCCAGTTCGTTGCTCGGTTCTCCCGCCATCTTCTCTTTTCTCTCCGGTCTCAGCGTCCCCGGCGTCTTGGTGGCTGTTTCTGCTTTTCTATTCCTCGCCGGGGACGCGCAGCACCGCGCCATAGCGGGCAGAGCCGACGAGAGCGGCATACCGGGCGAAGACGCCGCGCTTGAAATGTGAGGCGGGCGGTGTCCAGCGGGTGCGGCGATCCGCGAGCGTGGCATCATCCACTTCGAGCGTGAGCGTGCGAGAAGGTACATCAATTGCAATCAGGTCGCCGTCCTCGATCAGCCCGATCAAGCCGCCGACCTGTGCTTCCGGGGCGACATGTCCGATCATCAAGCCGCGTGTACCGCCGGAGAATCGCCCATCCGTTACCATCGCTACATCCGGTCCCAGTCCTTCGCCAACGATAGCGGCGGTGACGCTGAGCATCTCGCGCATCCCCGGCCCGCCTTTTGGCCCTTCGTAGCGGATAACGACGACATCGCCTGCATAGACGTGCCCGTCCAGCACTGCTTGCATAGATTCTTCTTCGGAGTTGAAACACTTCGCGGGACCGCGGAACGACTGCACCTCGGTTCCTGCCAGTTTCAGTACCGCGCCGTCCGGAGCAAGATTGCCGCCGAGGATGCACAGCCCCCCGTGCGCCTTGATCGGAGTATTCACCTCGGTGATGACGAGTTGCCCCTCGGTCGCGTGCGTCTCCGCAACTTCCTGTGCGAGGGTGTTGCCCATCACCGTGCCGACAGAGCCATCCATCAACCCGGCATCAATCAGCCGCTTGATGACGAGCGGACCGCCGCCCGCCTTATACAGATCCCACGCGACGTACTTGCCGCCCGGCTTGAGATCGGCAATCACCGGTGTACGGCTGCTCACGGTATCGAAATCTTCCATCGTCAGTTCGATGCCGACTTCCTGCGCCATCGAGATGAAATGGAGTACGGCGTTGGTCGAGCCGCCCGTCGCGGAGACGACCGCAATGGCATTGAGGAACGATTCGCGGGTGAGGAAGTCTTTCGGTACGCGGTTCGCATTGACGACCGCCATGAGTTGTTCGCCCGCCTTGTGGCAAGCGGCTTCCTTCTCCGCCGATGTCGCGGGGATGCTGTTGTAGCCCATCGGGGAGAGACCGAGGGTCTCGAGGGCGAGAGACATCGTATTGGCGGTGTACTGCCCGCCGCACGCACCCGCGCCGGGGATGGCGGCACACTCGATGGCGTAGAGTTCCGCATCGGTGATCTTGCCCGCTGCGTGTTGCCCGACCGCCTCGAAGACTTCCACGATTGTCAGATCACGGTCGCCCAGTTTGCCCGGTGCGACCGAGCCGCCATACAGCACGAAACCGGGCAGCCCCGTGCGGAGCATCCCCATCGCGCCGCCCGATACGGTCTTGTCGCACGCGACGATCACGACGATCGCGTCGAAATCGTAGCCGAGTGCGGCGAGTTCGATACTGTCCGCGATCACCTCACGCGAGACGAGCGATGCTTTCATCGCCTGCGTCCCCATGCCAATCGCATCGTTTACCGCGACACAGTTGAATTCCATCGGGACGCCGCCCGCCTTGCGGACGCCCTCTTTCACCCACGCTGCCAGTTCGCGCAGATGCATATTGCAGGGCATGGCGTCCGTCCACGTGTTGGCGATGCCGATGAACGGCTTCTTGAAGTCGTCGTCGGTCAGCCCGGTTGCTCGCCACATTGCCCGTGCCGGTGCCTGCTTGACGCCCTGCTTGATTTCGTCGCTCCGCATGTCCTGCTCCCCCTCACACCACGTATTTTCCGTCTTTCGCAAACATCTGCCCATCTACCGTAATCTCGCCGCCCTGCCGCAAGTCGCAGACGATATCTGTGTGAATAGCACTCTCGTTCATGCCGCCTGTATCAGGGTAGGCGCGACCGAGTGCCATGTGGATCGTCCCGCCGATTTTCTCATCGAACAGGATATTCTTTGTGAACCGTGTAATGGCGTAGTTCGTCCCGAAGGCAAACTCGCCCAGCCGCCGTGCGCCCTCGTCAGTGTCCAGCAACTTTTCGAGGTAATCCTGCCCGCGTGCGGCAGTAGCATGGACCACTTTGCCGCCCTCGAAGACAAGACGGATATCTTCGATCTCGCGCCCGCTGAGGTTGGCGGGATAGGTGAAGCGAATTTTGCCGGTCACGCTGTCTTCCACCGGGCCGGTGAAAATCTCGCCGTCCGGAAAATTGCGCGAACCGTCCGCGTTGATGAAGATACGGTCTTTGATCGAAAGTGTCAGGTCGGTGTCCAGCCCCGTGACATGCACCGTCTCTTTCCCCTTCAGCCAGTCAATCAGCCGCTGCTGCTCCGCGCCCTGCCGCCGCCACGCCGCAATAGGGTCCGCCTCGTGCAACAGCCCCGCCGCGAAGACGAATTCCTCGTAGTCTCGCAGCGACATGTCCGCATCCTGCGCGAATGCCTCGGTCGGGTAGAGTGTGAGCGACCAGCGCAAGTCGCCCGTTGCCGCCCGCGCCATGTACGTACGCGAAATATCTGCACTCGCCCGCGCACGCATCATCTGTTTGGCGGGGTCGGTATTCGTGAGCGATTTCGTGTTCGTGTCCGCAAGGATGCTGAACAGTGCGTCCGCGTGCTCGATTGTATAGCGTTGCAACGGAGAGACCCACTGCAACTGTGCGTCCGAGGCGTGCGTCAGGTAGAGTTCCGCGAGGTTCGGCAGGGCGATGTTCGCGGTCGGGAATGCCCCCTTTGCCAGCGCACGCACATACAACGCCTCGACGAGCGGCGCGGCAACGGGCGGGCTATTGATGACGAAAAAATCGCCCTCACGGATCGCCAGTGAGTAGTCAATGATGACATCGGCGAGTTTTTCGATGCGCGGGTCAGCCACTACACTGCTCCTTTATGGTCGTTGCTCCCTCGTTGGGTGGCAGCGTACCATGCCGGTGTCACCGGCGGCAATGAAGAGACCCGCACATGAGAAAACGTACATGCGGACCGTGCGCGACGGCGGAGCAATCCGCGTGCGTTTCGCTACGCGCCCGCGCTACCACCGACCGGCGCACCCTCGCCGAGTGTTTGCATCAGGCGGTTTGCCCACGCGAACATCGCCGTCGCATGGGCAACATCGAGGATTTCCGCGTCGGTCAGCCCCGCTGCCCGCATCGGGGCGAGATCGGCGACGGTCATACCGGCGGGGTCGCGTGTCAGTTTGACTGCGTAATCCACGATTGCCCGCTCACGCACCGGGAGCGCGGTGTCGGTGCCTTCATCGAGCAACCGCTGTGCTTGCTCGGTCTCTTTCGTCAGTTGGGCATATCGCCGCGCATGAACCGAGGTGCAGTAGACGCACCCGTTGTAGATCGAGCCTGCGGCGGCGGCAAGTTCGCGGTCTGCACGGCGCGACCCGCCCGCCCCATACATGATCGCATTGAACAGCGCGGTACGCTCGACGAGTGCCGGCAGGTCGTGTGCCAGCGTCGCGTAGTATGGGCGGCTATCGGGCGACGGCGCAACCTTGTCTACGAGTGCCGCCTGTTCGGGCGTCGCGCCGGTTTCGTCCACGGTCTCGACCCACGGTTTCCATGTCAGAACATCCATCGTGAAATGGGGATGCTGCTCGGTGCTCATGCGTCCTCCGCGAGCAGGCGCAACGTGGCGAGCACGCGCACCTCGAAACTCATATAGGCAATCAGTTGCGAGACGGTCACGATGTCGTGCGGGGTCAAGCCGGCGACCTTCATGGCAGCGATGTGTTCCGGGCGTGCTGCTCCCGGCGCATGGGTGATGCGGTCGGTATGCTGAAGTATCGCTCTCTCGCGGGTGGAAAGCCCGTTGCCGTCAGGAAAGTGTTCGACTGCGGCGATGATGGCATCGTCCGCGCCGAGATCACGCAGGCGGGCGCGGTGCCACGCGGCGACAGCGGTATCGGGTGTCAGCACCGCGACGCGCAGCGCAACGATTTCGCGTTCGCGGCGGCTGACACCGCCAAGATCATCCGGTTCGAGCAGTTCGTGGTAACTTCCTTGCGCGGCGCGAACTGCTTCGGGGCGGAGGTTCCGCAACTGCGCGAGCGACGACCCCGCCGCAATCCCTGCAAGATCGTTGATGGTATCCGGGGCGATGCCGTCTGTCGGCTCCTGTGTGTCCGTCATAAGTTCCCCTTTCTGGAAGATACGATGCCTGTTAAGGCATCGTACAACATCATAGTACGACATTGTCGCGCCGAATACCCCACTTTGCGTGCGCGGGCGGGGTCGGGTTGCGGAGACGAGAATGCATCGGTACACTGAGACAGGACAGCATCTTGCCGTCTGTTTGCTCCGACTGGGAGAGTGCGCGATGACTTCCACTACGACCTCGATACCGCTCTTTCCGCTCGATCTCGTGCTCTTTCCGGGCGCGGATTTGCCCCTCCACATCTTCGAGGAGCGTTACAAACGGATGATGAACCTCTGCCTGCGCGAGAACCGCGATTTCGGCGTCGTCCTCGCCCGCGCCGATGCCGGCGTGCCGGGGCAATGTATTCCGTACGAAGTTGGTACCACCGCGCATATCCGTGGCGCGACGCGGATGCCGGACGGACGTATGAATATCGTCACGACCGGGATGCGCCGGTTTCAGATCGTTGCGTGCAACTGGGAGATGGAATATTGCACGGGCGAAGTACGCTGGCTGCCGGACGATGAAGAAGGCGATGACGCCCTCGCCCGCCGCGCTGCCACCCGCTGGAATGCGTTCCGTGGCAAAATCGCCACGCTCACCGAAGAAGAATGGGAAGCGCAGGAATTCGCGGGCAATCCTGCCGAAACTGCCTACTCCCTTGCCGCCTCGCTCCCGGTGAGCAACGAGGAGAAGCAGCGGTTGCTCGAAGCGACCGATACGGACGTTCGCCTGCGCGAAGTCGTCCGGCTGGTCGGGCGCGAACATGGGTTGCTCGATTTCCTCTCGGTCCCGCATACAGATATTCCTGAACCGCCCGAAGGCTCGACTATCTACCCGAACTGATTGCTCCCGAACAGATCACGTTGCCGCTCACCCGTTGTCAGCGCACGCCGCGTCGAGTTGGTTGAGCAGGGTTTCGATCTCTGCGAGACGGTCGGCGGCAGCATCTACGGCGCGGCGCGGCGCGGTTGCAGACGTTGGGAGGGTTTGCGCCCGTTCTTCTGCCCGATGCACGAGCGAGGCAGCCTCGCTTATCTGTGAGGCGAGTGGCTGCAACTGTGTGGCGAGGTCTGTCAGCGTTGCCCGGTATTGACGCAGCAGTGTGTTGATCTCCTCAGTCGTCATGCTCACCCGCAATTCCTCCGCTGTGGCAACGAGGGTGGCGTATCGCGCTTCCCCCTGCTGCACTACCTGCTCCATCTCCTCGGTGCGTAACTCGAAGTAATCCGCCTGATCGTCGGCTTCCTCGACGACCGCCTCGCGCAGTTGTGCCCGTTTGCGCGAGAGTGTCAGGCGGTCGGAAAGCAACTGGCTCCATGCGTCCGCCGCCGCTTGTTGTGCGTCTTCATAGTGCGCGTACGGTTCGTCAGGGAACATCGCCCGCTCCTTTCGTCCGTTCCATCACGTATTGTCCGTCACCGCTGAGATATGCCCCGGCAGCGTTGACGCTCATACGGGGCGGGGCTATCCTTGCCACATGCGGCGCGGACGGACGTGCTGCCGGTATCGCGGAGGCGCGGCGTGCGTTTCACTCTCCCGCTCCCCCCCAGTATCAATAACCAGTATGTCACGGTCGGGCATAAGCGCGTCCTCTCGCGGGAAGCGTCGGCATTCAAGAAGCAGGTCGCGGCAGCCGTCGAGAATGCAGTATCGCACGATGCCGCGCTGCTCGCCGAACTGGAAGAGATGCGCGAGACACCGCTCGGCGTGGATTTGCTCTTCTACTTCGCGTCGCCGCGCAAGCGCGATCTGGACGGCGGGCTGAAAATCGCGCTGGACAGTATCTGCGGTGCGCTCGGCTTGGACGACCGCGATGTCGTGGACCTCCATCTCGCAAAATACCTCGATCCGCTCAACCCGCGCGTCGAACTCGACATCGCCGCCATCACCGACTGGCAGTACGATACGAAATATGTGTACATTGGGGAAAGTGACAAGTAACAAGATAAAAGTAACAAGAGGGACACACGCAGTTTCTTGTTACTTTTACCTTGCTACTTGAAACTTCCCAGAGAGGGAGGAACGACCGATGGCTACTACCGCTGCCCCCGCCACGACCGACGCGACCACAACTGCTGTAGATACGGTGGTGGTAGTAGATTTCGGCTCCCAAACGGCGCAATTGATCGTGCGCCGCGTGCGCGAACTCAATATCTACAGTGAACTCGTGCCGCACGATGCGCCGTGGGAGAAAGTCGCTGCCCTCAATCCACGTGGCATCATCCTCTCCGGCGGTCCCGCGAGCGTCTTCGAGCCGGGGACGCCGCAGATGCCCGCATGGGTGCTGGAGAGCGGCTTGCCCGTCCTCGGCATCTGCTATGGGATGCAGTCGCTCGTCCACGCGCTCGGCGGCAATGTGCAGCGCGAGGGCAGTCCGGAATATGGCGCGGCGGCGGTGGATATTTCCGCGCACACCGGCATTCTCGCGCATCTCCCCGCGCATATGGATGTCTGGATGAGCCACGGCGACAGCATCATCGCCGCCCCCCCCGGCTGGCAGGTGCTCGCATCGTCC
>JBBRMX010000166.1:0-8078 GCA_038230615.1 Thermomicrobiales bacterium
ACCACCAACGCCGTTTGTCTGCGACGAACCTGTCCATGCGGGCGAATCCACCGGGCTGAGCATGATATTCAGCCCCTTCGCATCGGCATCGTTGATGAATTTGTCCATCTGGAGGGTATAAGAGTTGCCGAAGTTGCCCTTCTCGGTCTCCATTGCCTTCCAACGTACTTGCTGGCGAACCCACCCAAATTTCGCCTCGCCGACACGACTAAGTAGGGTGCTGCGCTGACCATCGTCAATACCGAGACCGTCCACATTGAACCCGTAACCGTCGCCGCCGTCGCCAATGTGCAAACTGGCGAAACTGCGCCCGATGGTACCGCCGCTCGTTGTCGGGGGCGGTGCGGAGGAGGACCCGCAATTGCCCTCGACGCAGTTCGGCTGCGACTGGTTGGCGGATTCCGCAGCCCGTAGGCTCTGGTCTACGCCGTCTTTGTCCGCCTGCGAGACGCCGAGCAGACCGAGGAGGACCTCGTACTGGGTTCCCTTGTTTTCGGGGTGATATTCAAGGCGGTATCGCTCGAAATACTGCACGCGGTGCAGTTGCCCGTCGCCCGCAGGCGGGGCGGCATTCTGCTCATCGAACGGCTCCGAGATCGGGTAGCCGAAGACGAGGATGCTGCGTGTCTGGTCACCGACCGACAGCCAATATTTGCGAATCGCCTCGTTCGCGGTGTCACCGCCAAGCGAATGTCCGGTTTCCATGAACCACGACCGGCTATCAGCGGGCTTGGTGATTTTCTGGAAGTTTGCATCGGTCTTGGCACGCTCGGCGGATTGGATCGCAGCGAGCCGCCGACCGAGCACCTCGAACTGCGTACCTTTATTTTCCGGGTGATACTCGAAAACTGCCCGCTGCAAGTACTGTGTCGGATACGATTGCCCGTTTTCGGACTTTGCTGCGAGAACCTTTGTGATCGGATAGCCGAACTGCGATACCGCACCGTTGCCGTTCCAGTAATCGCGGAACTGTCCGTAAAGATAATGCCCCGTGTCCGCGTAAAAATCGGACGCTGCGCCCGCCTGCGAGACCGGGACAAGCAACCCAACAATCATAAGTGCCGCCGCAAGCGTACGCACGCACGCAAACCGATGTCGCACGATTTCCCCCTCCTTCGTCCGCCTGTGTACATACCGCCATCATGTACATACACCTCGATGCCTCTACCTTACCATAACGGGCAAGCGATACGCCAATCGCTATAAGCCGGAATGTTTGGCGCGGACACTCGTTACGGGAAACAGAATGGACGAGCGTGTGAACCAGTGCAAATAAAGGGAGGAAACCCGATGGCAGAGATTCCGGCAACATTTCAGGACCTGTTCGACCGCCCCGTTATTGTCAGCCTTGCGACAATTCTGCCCGATGGCAGCCCGCAAGTGACGCCCGTATGGTGCGACACCGCAGATGGTCTGATCCGCGTCAACACTGCCAAAGGGCGGCAGAAGCACCATGACATGGTCGCCCGACCGCACGTGACTGTGATGGCACTCGACCCCGAGAACGGCGGGCGGTACATCGAAGTACGCGGCACCGTCACAACGATCTCTGAGGAGGGCGCAGACGCTCACATTGACAAACTGGCGAAGGATTACATCGGAGTAGACGAATACCCGTACCGCAATCCCGCCGAAACCCGCATCATCTGCTACATCCAACCCACAAAGGTGTACACACAGGGCTAACGGCTTGTACTTTGTACACTGTGACATAGACGCCGCTTTATGATAGCCGTATGATGCGTCCCCAGAAGGGAAATCTGCTTCCATTCAGAAAAGGACGCATCCGATGCAACATGGCGAACGATACGATGTGATCGTGCTCGGCTTGGGCGCGATGGGCAGCGCGACAGCATATCACAGCGCGAAACGCGGAATGCGCGTGCTCGGCCTCGATGCATTCGGGCGTGGTCATGCGTACGGCTCCTCCCACGGCAAGACGCGCGGCATCCGGGAGGCGTACGGCGAGTCGCCACAGTATGTGCCGCTGGTCCAGCGTGCGTATGCCCTCTGGCGCGAACTGGGCGAGGCGACGGGGCAACAACTGGTGACGATCACCGGCGGTATCAGTGCCGCGCCCGTGCCGGAATCGGACGCCCCTGCGAGCGACCCCGCAATCGCCGCAACCCGCGCCCGCGCCGCGTTCGGTATGAACCAGCGCGTATCAGCGGAACAATACGGACTGCAGATCGAAGTCTTCGACGCGGACGAAATCCATCACCGCTTCCCCGGTCTGCGTGTGCCAGAGGATTACATGGCGATCTATGACCCGCACACTGGCTTTCTGCGCCCGGAGCAGTGCGTGCTGGCACATCTCGATCAGGCAATCGCACACGGGGCGGTGCTGCACCACTACGAACCCGCGCACTCGTGGCACCCGGACGGAGCCGGCGTGCGCGTCGAAACCGCACGCGGCACCTACTACGCGGACCGTCTCATCATTACAGCGGGCGCATGGATGGGGGAAATGCTCACGGATTTGCACCTGCCATTGCAAGCGACACGGCAATTCAATGTCTATTTCACCCCCAAGAGGCCAGAATTGTACGGGCCTAATGTTTTCCCGGTGTACGGCTTTAGCGGGCCTGAGGGGTCGTATTACGGTGTGCCGAATCTGCCGGGGGACGGTTTCAAGATCGGTCGGCACGATGGCGGCGAACCCTGCACGCCAGAAACCGTCCATCGCATCGTGGAGCCGCACGAGGTAGACACAATGCGGGCGGTGGTGGAGAAATACCTTCCCGATGCAGCGGGCGAGGTCATTCTCACCGCGACCTGCCTTTACACGATGACACCGGACGGGCATTTCATCCTTGACCGCCACCCGCAGTACGGGCAAGTGACCTTTGCCTCGCCTTGCTCCGGGCATGGGTTCAAGTTTTCTGCGGCTATCGGAGAGATCATGACCGATCTCGCGTTCGATGGCGAGAGCCGGTTCGATCTCGGCTTTCTCGCGGCGAATCGTTTCAGCACGGCGGCAGTGTAACGCAGTTTGCCGCAAGGAGTGGGGCAGCATGGGAATCGTCATCTGGCCGCCGGTGGAAGAAACGTGGGTGGAAGCGATTCGGGCGGCGTCAGGCGGTCTGCCCGTTGCCGCTCCCGCTGACGAAGTCGCAGCGCGGGACGAAGCGGTGGATGCCACGGGATGGATCGGCAGGCTCACCCCCGCGCTGCTTGCTGCCGCTCCCGGTTTGCGCTGGTTGCAAGCGACGAGCATCAGCCTCGAACGCGTGGTTTTCCCTGAACTTGCCGCGAGCAATGTGACGCTGACCAACATGCGAAATATCTACAACGACCATATTGCGAATCATGTGCTGGCGATGCTGCTTGCACTCTGCCGGGATATGCCCCGTTTGATGCGCCGCCAAGCATCCGCGACATGGATGAGCGAACCGGAAGTGGCGATCCGCGACCCCGGCGAGATGACCCTGCTCATTCTGGGGCTTGGCGGCATCGGTGCGGAAGTTGCACGGCGGGCGGCAGTTTTTGGCTTCTCGATCATCGGCGTGGACCCGCAGATTCCCACTGCACCGGAGGGTGTGCGTGAACTCGCCCGCCCCGACCGGTTGCCCGATCTGCTCGGCAGTGCAGACGCGGTAATCGTCTGCGCACCGCACACGCCGGAGACCGAGGGCATGTTCGATGACGCGCTGTTTGCACGGATGAAACGGGGTGCGTTATTCATTAATATCGGGCGCGGCGTCATCGTCCGGCTCGATGCCCTTGTACGTGCGCTGCATACGGGCCGCGTCGGTGGCGCGGGGCTGGACGTCTTCGAGACCGAGCCGCTCCCCGCCGGTCATCCGTTGTGGGCGATGGAGAATGTTATCGTGACGCCACACAGCGCGGGATACGGCCCGCATACGGCGAATCGCCGCCTCGCTGTGATTACCGACAATGTGCGTCGCTTCGTCGCGGGCGAACCGCTGCACAATATCGCGGATATTTCCCGCTGGTACTGAGAAATACGCTACATGATATTCGGCGGAGAAGCCTACGGGGAGATTTGGACGGCGCGGTGCAGCATCCGCTTAAATGCTGCACCGTCCGCTTCCAAGACAACGGTCATCGTGGGCGGCTTACCGAGGACGCCGTAGCGATCTACCACCGTTTCGCCACTGGTGAGCCGCCCTTCGGTCTCGACATCTACGAAGAATCGCCCGCTACGCTTCACCAGTGTATCGTCCAGCGCGACCGCGACGGTGAGTGGATCGGGCAAATTCAGTCCCGGCACTTCGAGAAAAGGCGCGGTGGCGTCTACAAGGAAGCGGTTGATCGCCACGCAGAACTGCGCCCACGGTGTGCCGACCGCTGCAAGTGCATCGGTCTCGGCGGCATCGAGCAATGCGTCGCCGAGGCACGTCTCGAACGGCACAAGCGTCATCGCCATGCCTGACCCGAAAACGATCTGCGCGGCTTCGGGGTCGCACCAGATATTGTATTCGGCAGAGGGGGTGACATTGCCGAGGGTGTTCGCCGCGCCCCCCATGATGTAGCAGTGCCGTACCGCAGCGGCAAAATGCGGTTCCCGTAGCACGGCAAGCGCGATATTGGTGAGCGGGCCGAGCGTAACGAGCGTCAGTTCGCTCGGTTCGGCGAGGAAACGGGTCAGCAGCGCATCAACAGCGTGCTGCGATTCGGGCTGGCGATCCGGCAGCGGCAGATTGATATTGCCCATGCCGTCCGCACCATGTACATCGGTGGCGTCGCGGTGGGGGCGCAGGAGCGGGGCGCGTTGCCCCCGGTAGACCGGCACACCCGTATCACAGAGCATAGCGGTGTAGAGTGCATTGCGCGTTGCTAGATCGAGCGAGACATTTCCCGCAACCGTCGTGATCGCCTCGACACGGCATTCCGGCAACCGGAATGCCATCACGAGCGCAACCGCGTCATCGGACGCGGTATCGGTGTCAATGACGAGCCGTTTCATCCGGCAGAAGCGCGGTCGCGGTTATTCAACGACCGATTTCGTCGGCTTCTTCAACTGGGCATCTTCGTCCTCATCATGCACGCTCTCTTTGAAGTCTTTGACGGACTTCCCGACTGCGCCGCCGAGATCGCCCAATTTGCCCGCCCCGAAGACGACCAGCACGATGAGCAGAATGATGATGAGGTGCCACGGTTGCAAAATACCCATGTGATTTCCGTTATCCTTCCCGCGATTGCGACGCGCCCGCCTTGCGGCGAACATGCCATCGCGTTGCGCCGACGATCACACCGATGATCGCGGCAATGCATCCGGCTTGCAGAAGATCGAGCAATCCGTCGAACATTCTCGGTTGCTCCCTTGCCGCTGCCCTCTCATGCTACCGCGCCCACGCCCGCAGCGCAATGTTGCTACGGTTTCCGTGTCGGGCTTGGCGTCGGCATTGCCATCGCGGGCGGCGTTGCTCCGGTTGCAGGCGTACCGGCAGGCGCGGAGCCGGTGACGGTTGCAGAGCGCGTCGCAGCGGGAGCAGAACCGGCACCGCCCGTCGGCAATGCAGCCGCCGACGGTACGACGGGTGTGCTTTCCGGCACACGCGGCTGCGTATCTTGCGTCGCTTGGACAGTTGTTTTCTCGTCGTAAAGCAGGAACCACCGCCCGATATTGCGGAAACGGTCGCTCACGCTATTGATCGTGTCGGGCGTAACTCCCTGCACGGCGTCCGACATCGCAACGACGTAGCGCGGGTAGTAGAGCACCACAGCGGGTACTTCGCTGGCGAACACATCTTGAAACTGTCCATAGAGCAATTTGCGCTCGTTCGGGTTCGTCGCCCGCCGCCCGTTTTCGAGTTGCTGATCGGCATCGGAATCGCGGAAATCGGTGAAGTTGTAACCACTGCCTGCCTGCGTAGAATGCCAGAGCGGGTATGGGTCGGGGTCGCTCAGCAAGTCCTTATACCCGAAAATGACCGCATCGTAATTGCGCGGTTCTAGATAGGTACGCTGCAAATCGAAGGCGGAGAGGGCGATTTTGTTCACCTGCACATCGAACCCGACCGCCCGCAACTGATCCGCGACCATCTGCGCTACTTCGGGACGCTGGGCGGTGCCGTTCGTCAGCAGTGTGAAGGTAAGTTTTACGCCATCTTTCTCGCGCGGCTGCCCCGCCGCTTTTGCCTTCCAGCCCGCATCTTCGAGAGTCTTCTTCGCCTGCGCCGGGTCGTACGGGTGCTTGGCGTCTTCAGGCTTGTACGCCCATGTTTTCGGAAGAATCGGGCCGTCACCCGGTGTGGCGAGGTCATTGAAGATCGCTTTCACCAATCCCTTGCGGTCAATCGCATAGCCAACCGCCTGACGCACCGCGCGGTCGGAAAAGATCGGGGACTGATTATTCATCAGCAGCGCGGTGTACGCGGCGATATCGTAGCCGTAGAAATTCCAGCTTTGCCCCTTCTGCCCGTTCACCGCCACAGATGTCTGATTCAGGCTCGGAATGGGAATCTCAGCGAGACCGAGCACGCCCGATGCTTTGGACTGCTTCGCTGCTTCCAGTGCGACATCGTAGGAGGGGTAGTATTGAAAGCGGAGTTCCTGAATGAAGTATGCGGTCTCGGTCTTCACTTCGTAGTGCTGCGGATACAGTGTGAGCGTCACCGCAGGCGCGGTGCGGTCCAAGTTGACGAAGCGATACGCGCCCGTGCCGATAGGCGCGAGGTTGAACGCCTGATCGGGCAATTCCTCCGCCTTGATGCCGCCGAGCAGATGCTTCGGCAGCAGACCGAGCGTCGTCAACCCGATAAAGGGCGAGTAGCGGTCTTTCAGGGTAAATCGCACTTGATTCCCACCGGGCAAATCTACGGTTACGGTGCGCCAGAGGTCCGCGAGGGTCGCATCACCGGGATAGTTCGGGTCTTGAATGAGGCGAATCGTAAACAGCACATCGTCCGGCGTGACGGGTTGCCCGTCGTGCCATGTCGCGCCATCGCGGATGTGGAATGTATAGATTTTCCCTTCGGGATCAAGATCAATCTTGTCGGCAAGATCGCCGTAGACATTGCCCTGCCCGTCAATGCGGGTGAGGCCGCTGAAGACCAATCCCGTAATATTCGCGTCGGTGTTCGGCAGGAGCGGATTCACTGCCACCGGCACGCCGCCGACAATCGCTTCGGTGTATCGCCCCCCCCGGATCGGCACTTTTACCTTGACAGGGGTAGGAGAAGGCACGATCGCGGGCGTACCGCGGTTGTTCACCTGTACTACAGGGGTGCTAGGGGTGTTCGGCGTGCCGTTGCGGAAAATGCCGATACCGACCGCGCCGAGAGCAATCGCCCCGACGAGTGCCAGCACAACGAAACTGGCTGCCGAGCGACCCCGGCGCGAACGGTTGTAGCGTGGGGGAGGAAAGGACCCGCGTGCCATGCGCCGACGCTACTGGATCAGGCTAGTGACGACCGCGATCACGCCGAAGATCACCCCAAGCCCGATGGTGAAGCGAAACAGCGACCGCTCGACCCCGCGCCGTGTGCGGTAGACACTGGAAGAATCCCCCGTAAAACTGCCCGTGAATCCCGACCCCTTGGTTTGCAGCAGGATACAGACGACGAGCACGACCGAAAGGATAATCTGGATGAGGAGCAACGTATTTTTCACGGGGCGATCTCGACCTTTCCGACATGCACTATGTCAACCTACACGATCATACCAGCGGTGCAGTGTACGGTCAAGCGCGACGGGACGCAACTAATGTCTACCCTTAGGCGTTATTGCTATAACGGTCGCACACGGTGCGACGGGTGCGAAGTGGCAAGAGAGGAACCCTATCATGAGCAGTACGCCCCCAGAGAATCCGTATGGGCAACAGCCCCCACCGCCCCCACAGGCTCCCTATGGGCAGCAACCGTACGGGCAGCAACCGTACTATAACCAAGCCCCTGTTGCCCCGACCACGAACGGGCTTGCGATCGCCGCGTTAATTACCGGGCTGTTAATTGGTCCGGTCGGGCTGATTCTCGGCTTGATCGCCGTGAGTCAGATCAACAAATCAAACGGCACGCAGAAGGGCAAGGGACTGGCAATTGCCGGTATCGTCCTCGGCGCGTTGAGCGTGGTGTGGATTGTGCTGTTGATCATTGCTGCGGTAAGCAACGGGT
>JBBRMX010000167.1:0-7995 GCA_038230615.1 Thermomicrobiales bacterium
CAACTGGCGCGATACACAGTGGCGGCAGGCGTCCCGGTATCGCTCGTCACGCATCATCTTGCGGAGGAACCACGCCGCTTCGTCGCGGACGGCGTGCAAGTGATCGAGACGGGACGGCGGGTAGACTGGTTCGGGCAGCATTACGCAGACGCTGCACTGGAATATGCCCTTGCCCCCGCGCTGGTGCGACATATTCCCGATGATGCGACCGCGCTGGTTGCGTTCGGACCGCCGACGATGCCTGCGCTCTGGTGGGCGCGGCGGCGCGGGTGGGGTGCGCCGCCGCGCCCGCTGCTGGCGTTCCTGTACGAGCCGCCCCGCTTCGTGGACCGAGATCGTGCCGATGTCGTGCGCGGTCTTCGGGTAGGGTGGGCGGGTGTGATCGCTTCGCCGTTGCTTGGCGCGTACGGGGCGGTAGACCGGCGACTTGTGCGGGCGGCGGATGCACTCCTGGCGAACGGCGCATACGGCGCGGCGCGGCTCCATGCGACGTATGGACGCCCCGCGACGGTGCTGCCGCATGGCGTGGATTTCGCAGAGCCGTCTGCGGCGTTCGTCGCGGCAGCACGGGCGCAGCACGGTGTCCCGCCCGATGCGCCGTTGCTGCTCACGGTCAATCAGCTGCACCCGCGCAAACGGCTCGACCTCTTTCTTGCGACCCTTGCGGCGGTGCGTGATGTTTACCCCGGCGCACGCGGCGTGCTCGTGGGGCGCGGGGTGGACGTGGGAAGGCTGCGTGCGGAAGCCGCGCGGCTCGGTGTTGCGGATGCGGCGGTCTTTGCGGGGTTCGTGCCGGACAACGATCTTGCCGCGCTCTATCGCGCCGCGTCGGTGTACGTCCACACCGGGCGCGATGAGACCTTCGGGCTGTCGGTGCTGGAAGCGGCGTGGAGCGGGCTACCCGTCGTCGCGGTGGATGAAGGCGGCCCGCGTGAGATCGTGCGAGACGACGGCTGGCTCGTCCCTGCGACGGTGGACGACCTTGCGGATGCGGTGCGTGCCGTGTTGGGCGATCCCGCCGCTGCCACAACGCGGGCGATGCGGGTGCGGGACGATGTGCGGGCGCGGTATTCGTGGGCGGCGGGTGCGGCGGCATTGATCGCGCAAGTGGAGAGGCTGCATACGCATACTGCCGCAGGAAGGGGCTGATCGCTGATGCCATTGGACGAATTGCGGGCAATCGCGGCGCAGGTCGCGCCCCGGCGCGGGTGGGACTTCTCGCGGATGCAGACGGATCGCGACCCGGTGCCGTGGGAATACCGCGAGGTGGTGCGGCGGTATCTCGCGCCCGCCGATTATGTCTTGGATGTCGGCACGGGCGGTGGCGAAATATTCTGCAGCCTCGCGGACGCTTTCACGCGGGGCATCGGTATTGATCCCGACCCTGCGATGATTGCCGCCGCTGCCGATGCCACGCCTGCCGATCTCGCGGAGAAAGTCACATGGGCAGTCGGCAACGCGGCGCAGATACCCTATCTCGATGAGACCTTCGATGTGGTGCTCAACCGGCACGCGGTGCTGGATGCGGGCGAGATGATGCGCGTCCTACGCCCCGGTGGATGTATCGTCACGCAGCAGGTGGGGGCGCAGAACACCTTCAATTTCGGCACGCTGTTCGGGTGCGGACCGGGCGGGCGGTACCGCGAACCGGTGCAGGAAGTGCCGGAGATCGCCGCGCAAATGCAGGCGGCAGGCGGCGCGATTGTCGCGTATGGGACGTACAATGTGCCGTACTACTTCGCGGATGTGGAATCGCTCGTCTTCTGGCTGATGGCGGTGCCGTACCCGCAGGATTTCTCGGTCGAGACGCACTGGGAGCAGGTGGATTATCTCGTGAACGAATATGGCACGCTGCGTGGTATCGCTACAAACGAACACCGCGAACTGCTCATCGTTCGCAAAGAGGGCGCGTGATGCCGCGATGCGGTACGATGACGCGACACAAGGAGGCGCACCAATGATGCGACGGCTGGCACTCTTTCCGCTCCTGTATCTCCTGTTCGTGGGCATCAATCCCGCGCAGGCAGCCCCGAATGTTGTGGTTGTGGCGACGCGGCAAGACGTGAGCGGCGTTGTCGTCATCGCCCCGACGATCACCGACCGCAAAGGTAACCCGCAACCCGCCATCGGAGAGCCAGGGCAGTATTTTCTTGTCTCCGGCGGCGGGTTCGCGCCGAACCAAGCGGTGCATGTCGCGCTCGTCAATGGCAGTGAGACCTTCCCACTCGTGCCGCAGGATTTGCGAACCTCGGTGACGCAGCCGCAGCCCGACCCGCTCACCGATGCAACGGGCAGTTTCGCCAACGCCGCGTTTACGATCCCATCGGCAGGCTTGGTGCGGCAACCGACGGGCGAACTCGTCGTCGCAGTCGGCAATGACACTGCGCGTGTGCCGGTCGCGCTCGATCTCGGCGCGGTCGCACTCGCGGGCGACCGGCTCTCGATCACCTTTGCCGTTGCGTTCTATGCGGTCTGTTTGGCATTGCTCGCGTTGTTGCTGCGCGGATTGCCGACCTATCCTGTGCGAAAAACGGCGAAACTATAACGACAAAACTATTGGGAAGGGAATATTCAGCATGGCAACATTGCAAGGCAAGCGGGCATTAGTGACGGGCGGCAGCAAGGGCATCGGGGCGGGCATCGCGCTGGCACTGGCGCGGGAAGGGGCGGACGTGGCGGTGAATTACCACTCCGACCGCACCGGCGCGGAGGAAATCGTCGCGCAGATTGCGGCGATGGGGCGTACCGCCATCGCCCTCGGCGCGGATGTATCGCAGGTCACGGAGTGCCAACGGCTAGTGGCGGACGCGGCGGAGGGGCTTGGCGGGCTGGACATTCTTGTCAACAATGCGGGGCTGACCTTCTGGGAAGATTTTTTCGAGACCGATGAAGCGCATTGGGACACGGTACTCGATACCAATCTCAAGAGCGTTTTCTTCTGCACGCAGGCAGCCGCCCGCATCATGCGCGAACAGCAGTGGGGGCGCGTCGTCAATATCAGTAGTGGCGCGAGCAAGTCTGCGTTCAAGCGGGCGACGCCGTACAACGCTTCCAAAGGTGGCATGAATATGCTGTCGGTCGGGCTTGCGCTGGAACTGGGACAGTACGGTATCACCGTCAATACCGTCGCGCCTGGCGCGATCCTGATCGAGCGCACGAGTCACGAAATGCCCGATTACGCGGGGCATTTCGCCGCGACGACTCCGCTTGGGCGCGTGGGGTATCCCGAAGATATTGCGGGTGCGGTAGTATACTATTGTTCGGATGCGGCATCGTATGTGACGGGGCAAGTCTTCTGGGTGGACGGCGGGTTGTCGTTGCGCTCCGGCACCTTCGGGGAGACAAAACCCGCGCCGCCGCAGGAGCAACCGAAGCCGTAGCAGTGTAGAAAACGTGGGAGGGCAACACATATGGATGTGGCACTACAGGTACAGCACGACAAAGATGGCTACTACCTCTCGCTCTCGCCTACCGACGGCGGCTACATCGAGCGGCGCGTTGTCCATATCAAGAAGACGGAACACGGGTATCACGGCTTCATTCCCACGATGCCCGGTGTCATCGGCGATGGCGAAACACCCGATGCGACGATGGCGGCATTGAACGAGGGCGTTGCCGCCTATCTCGCGGCGCGGCAATAGAGGCGGGTTGTTTCCTGCGTCGCTGAATTGTCTGCTAACGGGGCGGCACGAGCGGCGCATCGGGATGATCGAGTACCGTCGCGGGGATGTCATCGTCTTCGGTGGTGCGGGTTGCGCGGCGGGGCGGCGGGAGATCGTCGAGCGTGTCGAATGCCTCGCTGCGCGGGTCGTCGTAGATTTCCTCGGCGTCGGCGGGGCGTGCGTCGTGCGTTTCGAGATGCAGGAGGCGGCTGTCGGCGTTGGCGGCGAGGGCGCGATAGACGCTCCCCGTGAGAATTCCCCGCGCCCGCAACGAAATGAGCGCGTCTTTCTCCGCTTGAATTGCCTTGCGTTGCGCCACAAGCACCCGCTCGGTGCGGAGGTCGTCGGCGGAGACATTCAGCCCTTCAAGTTCCTCCGTCAGGGTTTCGGCGCGGATGCGATAGGTGTCGGTTAGTTGGTCGTAGATATCGGCGGTAATTTCGCCGCCGTCGCGCATCGTCTGCAATGCCCGTCGCGCCGCTTGCACCGCGACAATTTGCCCTTGTAATCGCTCGAAGGCGGCGAGATGTTCGCTCGGTTTGGGGCGCAAGCCGAGCCACCCCACGAGCGGGCGAATCGTCAGCCCCTGCACGAGCAGCGTGAACAGCACGACGCCGAAGGTCATCAGGAGCAGGAGCGGTTTTTCTGGGACATTTGCCGCCGGAATGCTCAGGGCGGCGGCGATGGCGACCGCGCCGCGCAATCCGCCCCAGTTGATGACGTGCTGATATGAGAGCGAAAGACGGTCGGAGCGCGGCTTCCGCAGGTTCGTCAGCCCGATAATCCCATAGACGACCACCGCGCGGCTTACAAGCACCGCCCCGATTGCGTACAAAATGAACGGCAGATCGCCGAAATGGAAGGTGTTCGCGTTAATTTGCAAGCCGATCAAGAGGAAAATAAGTGAGTTCGCCAGATAACCGATGAGGTCCCATGTGCTGTGCATCGAGATGCGGGTAGCGGCGGACATGCTCTCGCGGGTGGCGTAATTGCCCATCACGACGCCAAGTACGACAACTGCGATCACCGGGGATGCGCTGATTTCCACGCCCTCGAAGGTGCGGTGGATATTCTCCGCGACGATAAAGGTGCCATACGCAAGTAGTAGCGTCGTCGTGATCTCGACGAGATAGTCATCTATCCGCCGGAGCACCTGTGCGGCGAGATATCCCACACCCAGACCGAATGCAATACCTCCCGCAATGGAGACGACCACCGCCACTGCGGTACCCGTGGGTGAAAACCGCCCCGCGATGATGACGCCGAGCACGATACGGAAGAAGACGAGTGCCGTCCCGTCGTTGAACAGGCTTTCGCCCTCTACGATGATCGAAAGGCGGCGGTCGGTGCCGAGTTGCCGGAAAGTGGCGAGGACGGAGACGGGATCGGTCGCGGAGATGAGCGCACCGAACAACATCGCCACCCCCCACGGCAACCCGACGAAATGCATCACCGCGCCGACGATGCCGGTGCTGATGACGACGCCGGGGATCGCCAGCCGCGTAATCACGCCGATTTCGGCGCGAAGCCGCGTCCAAGGCAGGTTGTACGCTGCCTCGAACAGCAACGCGGGCAAGAAGACGGTGAGAATGATATCGTCGGTCAGTGGCACATCGAACGCACTGCCGGAGATGCCGAGCACCAGCCCCGCTACAACGAGCGTGACGGTATACGGCACCCGGATGTACCGCGAGACAACTGCCACGAGCAGCACCGTGAGCAACAGCAACACAAGCGTCGTGACCGCTTGTGTTGCCCCGCCCGCCGCCGCGAATACTGTGTGCACGCGTACGAACCCCCCATGCTCCATGCAACGCCTCACCCCCCAATGGCAGCGCGAATGCTGCCAGTATACGGGAAAGAGCGGTGCGGGGGTTTGTCTCCCGGCGTAAGGGCTGGTATACTGTGCCGCGCTGTGCCGAAGTGGCGGAATGGCAGACGCGACGGTCTCAAAAACCGTTGTCCGCAAGGGCATGAGGGTTCGAGTCCCTCCTTCGGCACCAACATTGCACTTTTTTCGTAACGAGTAGCAAGTAACCCGTAACGAGTGTAGGATTGATTCCTCGTTACGGGTTGTTTGTTACTCGTTACTTTTTGAGGGAGGATGCCGTGCCGTTCGATCCTGTGGGCAGTCTCGATCCCGAATCGTTCATCTATCCGTCGCGCCGGATGCCAATTGTCGCGGCGCGGGGCGTCGTGGCGACGAGCCAACCGCTCGCGGCGCAGGCGGGGCTTTCGATGCTTCAGCAGGGCGGGAATGCGGTAGATGCCGCCCTTGCGACGGCGATCACGCTTACCGTAGTCGAGCCGACCTCCAACGGTATCGGTGCGGATGCGTTCGCCCTCGTGTGGGACGGCAGCAAACTCCATGGCGTCAATGGCTCCGGTCGCGCCCCCGCGACGCACACGCCGGAGATGTTCGACGCGCTCGGACATACGAGAGTGCCGTCGCACGGATGGCTGCCTGTCACGGTTCCCGGTGCGCCCGCCCTCTGGCGCGATCTCCACGCGAAATTCGGACGGTTGCCGTTTGCGACCCTCTTTGAACCCGCGATCTACTACGCGACGCATGGCTATCCTCTCTCGCCGGTACTTGCGGGGGGGTGGCAGGCAGCCGCACGGATGCACGCACGCACGCACACGACCGAGGAGTTCGCGGGCTGGTTCGAGACTTTCGCGCCCGGTGGTACCGCTCCCCATGCGGGCGAGATGTGGGCATCGCCCGGTCACGCCGCCACGCTCCAACAGATCGCGGAGACGAATGCCGACGCCTTCTACACAGGCGCGGTTGCAGAGCAGATCGTCGCATTTGCCCGCAAAACGGGCGGGTATCTCACGATGGACGATCTCGCCGCGCATTGCACGTCATGGGTAGAACCGATCAGCACGAACTATCGCGGCTATGATGTCTGGGAAATCCCGCCGAACGGGCAGGGTATCGCCGCCCTAATCGCCCTGAATATCCTCGAAGGGTTCGATATTGCCGCGCTTCCCCGCGAATCGGTCGAGAGTTATCATCTGCAACTGGAAGCGATCAAACTCGCTTTCGCAGACACGCAGCGGTATGTTGCAGACCCCGACCATGTTGCAGTCAATGTTGCGGGATTGCTCGATAAGGGATACGCCGCCGAGCGTCGCGCCCTCCTCGGCAAAAATGCCTTGCCCCCCGCCCCCGGCAGTCCGCCGCAGGGTGGCACGGTCTATCTTTGTGCCGCCGATGCGGACGGCATAATGGTCTCGCTTATTCAGTCGAACTACATGGGCTTCGGCAGCGGGGTCGTAGTGCCGGGGGCGGGGATCGCGCTGCAAAACCGGGGTGCAAACTTCGTGCTCGACCCCGCGCACCCGAATGTGATCGCCCCCGGCAAGCGACCATATCACACGATTATCCCCTCCTTCCTGACCGAAAACGGCAAGGCTATCGGGCCGTTCGGCGTGATGGGGGGCTTCATGCAGCCGCAGGGACATGTGCAGATGGTCGTCAATCAGGTGGACTACGGCATGAACCCGCAGACCAGCCTCGACGCCCCACGCTGGCAGTGGCTCCGAGGCATGGAGATCGAGGTTGAAATGTCGGCATCGCAATTTATCCTGAACGGCCTTGCTGCCCGCGGACACAATCTCGCGGTGCGGCACATGGGCGGCAGTTTCGGGCGCGGGCAGATTATCCGGCGGTTACCGAGCGGCGCATATGTTGCGGGCAGCGAACCCCGCACCGATGGCTGCGCGGTCGGCTACTAACCCAGGAAAAAGGGATTCGCCGCCAAGTCACAGCGGACGCCGGGCGAGAAAAACCTGCAAGCACTGCAGCGTTTTTGGCGTCTCGACGGCTACTACCCTTGCTCCCGTACCGTATCGGGGGCGAGGATAGCGGCGAGGTTGGTGCTAGCGAAATCGGGGGCGAGGGCTTCCATGTAGATTTCGTCTCAGAGTTTGCCACCCATGAATTTGCTTTCGTGTCGCCGCCCGAACTCTCGGAAGCCCGCCTTTGATGTACACCCGGTGCGCCGCGAGATTGTATACATAGACGCGCAGCATCACATTATGCAGCCCCAAACCGGTGAAGGCGTAATCGAGCATCAGGGTTGTTGCCTCGGTGCCGTAACCCCTGCCTCTCCCCGCCGCCTCCCCGATTAGTAGCCCGAACTCACCTTTGCGGCTGCGCCAGTCAATATCGGCGATATACGTGAAGCCGATGGGCGTCATGGTAGCGCGTTCGTAGAGGGTGAAGAAGACGTGCTGGTCGTGCTGCGCGGGTGGCGGGAAATCGTCCGCGATTTGCTGTGCGGTGCGCGGTTCAGGGTAGCCGAATGTGCGGCGCACCGAAAAATCG
>JBBRMX010000168.1:0-7982 GCA_038230615.1 Thermomicrobiales bacterium
CCCACCATTAACCATGCGAGTGGCTTTCCTGCCAACGGGAGATCGGGGTAGCTGATGAGCGTGCCGGAGAAGATCACCTGTGGGATGAGGACGATGGGTACGATACTCGCGGCGCGGTCGGCATTCGCGGAGAGCGCAGAGAGCATCAGACCGAGCGATACGCCTACCAGCGAGACGAGTGCCACGGTAATGTACCCCTTGATCCATGAGCCACCGAACGCGGCGACTTGGTTGGTATTGCTGATCGTCTTGAGGGCATAGGGGATGCGTATCCCGATGATACCGAGCAGCATCAGGTTCTGCACGAGGCAAATCGCCATCAGGACGACATATTTGGAGGCGACATACGGTCCCAGCCGGAGATTAATCATCCGCTCACGCCGGAAGATGCTGCCTTCTTTGACGATTTCCCTCGCCGAGTTCGAAACGCCGAACCAGAGCGCGGTGATGACCATGAGCGAGGTGAGCGTCATCGCCTGTTGCGGTCGCCAATCGGTCTGAATCTGTCCCACACCGTTAACACGCACATTTTCGGCGAAAATATCGCTGCCGTACACGAAGGTGAGCAGGATACCAATGATCGGGGCTTGCAACATCGTGATGAGCAAATTGCGACTATCCTTGAAAATCGTCGCGAGGTACCGCGCAGTGAGCGTCTTGAATTGGCTGAGGATTTGCGCCCGCTGTTGCTTGGCGGGCGGCACGACCGCAGGCGGCGGCAAGCCCCGCTGCCGCTCCTGCGCCGCGAGTGCACGCCCAATACGGGCATCCACATAGCGGGCGTGATAGGGCGATTCCGCATATCGCCGCGCCCATTCTTCTGGCGCACCGTTCTGACCGAGCAGCACGTAGATATCCGCGAAGGTCTCTACCCCGAAAAACTGCAACGCTTCTTTCGGTGCACCAAAGAATGCCGGGTAACCACCGGGGGCAAGGAAGATTACTTTGTCGCACAGCGTAATATTCTGGGTGGCGTGTGTAACGAGGATCACCGTTTTTCCGGTATCCGCAACTTTTCGCATCAGTTGCATCATGCGCGTTTCCAACCCCGGATCGAGACCGGAGGTCGGCTCGTCGAGGAAAAAGAGCGTCGGCTCGGTCAGCAACTCCACGCCGATGGAGACGCGCTTGCGCTGCCCGCCGGAGAGTTTGCGGATTTCGATGTCTTTGCGGGGGGTCAGTTCCATCAGGTCCAGCGCACGAGTAACGCGCTCCGCGATTTCTGCGGGGCGGGTATCGGGCGGGAGGCGCAATTGCGCGGCATATGTCAAAGCCTGTTGTACCGTGAGGAACATCGGCACGATGTCGTCTTGCGGTACATAGCCGATCAGGGAGCGGAATTCGTCCATCGTGGCGTAGTAATCGGAGCCGTTGTAAAACACGCTCCCGTGCGAGGCAGGGCGCACGCCGCTGACGGCATCGAGCAATGTAGACTTGCCCGCGCCCGACCCGCCGACGATACAGACGAACTCTTTCGGAAAGATCGAGAAGGAGACATCGCGCAGCAGCAGGGTCGAATGCCCGACTTGCTGCGTGATCCGCACGGCATCCACACGAATTTGGTCGTGCTGCTGCCGCAATGCGCCCTGCGCGAACAGGAAGCGAAACGGCCCGATCTGTACCCGCGCCCCTTCGATGAGCGGCGCATCCCGCACCGGCTCACCATTGACGAATGTGCCGTTCGTGCTGCCGAGGTCCGCGATGAGAAATTGTCTGCCGTCCCAGCGGATTTGTGCATGACGCCGGCTGATCTGCGGATGGTCGAGCATCAGATCGCTGTCCGCCGCCCGCCCGATCGTCGCGGATTGCCGCCCCGTTAGTGTGAGTGACGACGCGATGCTGCCACCGTCCGCCGTGTCGCTCTCACCGCTCACCGGCAAACCCGACGGCGCGGCACCTACTAAGGCGGCGACATCCAGATTCGCGGGCACATCAAGCGTGAACACGAGCATATTTTGTCCCAACTGTATCACCGCGCCGGGATAGAGGGGCGCGGATTGCACCCGCTGCCCGTTGACGAAGACACCGTTCGCGCTGCCAAGATCGCGCACCACGAACAATCCGTCCTGCCCGCGTGCGATTTCCAGATGGCGGCGGCTCACCCAATCGTCTTTGATGGCCACGGTGTTGCCGTCTGCTCGCCCGACCGTCACGGGTGCATCACCGAGCACGAACGATTGGGCGGTCCCGTCCGGGCGGCGCACCGCAAGAAACGCAGTCGGCACGACGGTTGCGGGCGATCCGGGCGGTTCCATTGTCCCTCCTTAAGGAAGTCCCAATTCGTGATTTGAAAATATGATCACGGCGGCGCGGTGAAAGTCCGAATCACGAGCCTCCTGTGCAGTATAGCGTAGCACGCGACGCATCGGGGAGTGGCGGGGCGCGTTGCACAGCGATGCCGATATGCGTACCGGGAGCATACGCAGTGCAGTGCGGAGCAGCGACGCGCAGCGTGTCGTGCGGGTATACTGTGCGACATGAATGATGCTCACGTTCGCCCGCTGTCTTCGTCCCTTTGCTGCCCGCGCTGCGGGAGCAATGCCGTTGCGCCTGACCCCGCGCCGGGGCAGGACGGCGAGTTCGTGTGCGGGCAGTGCGGCACCCGTTCCCGCCTGCTGTCGAGCCGCCATGTACTGTTGCAATTGGGGTGGGAATGCCCGGAATGCCGGCACGACAACGAGCGCGGCAATGAGTTTTGCACGCAATGCGGCACGCCGCTGATGAAACGTTGCCCCAATTGCGGCGCAACGATGCGCGTTGGCGACCAGTTTTGCAACCAGTGCGGCAAAAGCCGCGTGCAGATCATCGCGGAACTCTACCGGCTGGGGCGTGGCGCACTCGACGCCGGGAGACCGCACGACGCCGTTGCACCGTTGCGCCGCCTCCACGATCTCGACCCGGAGTACGGCGACATTCCGAACCTGCTCGCCCGCGCCAACCGCGAAAGCATGGCGCAGCCGCAGCCACCCGCTCCCCTCGCCGCTATTGCTGCCCCGCTTTCTACGCCTCCCGTTGCATCATCGTTGCCCGTCGTCCGTGCGGTGCAAAACGCGCTCAGCGACGCGAAACTGCACCGCAAGGCGGGAGTGCGCCGTCTCTGGCTACTCACGGGGGCGACCGTTGCGGGGCTGGGATTGATCGCCACGGTTGCGGGGGTATTGCTGGATTCCGCGATTTTCGGCGTCCTCTTTTTCGTGTTGCTTTGCGCGATTGTCGCGGTCAATCTCTGGGCGGCGATCAACAATTTGTAGCAGCATACGTGCGGTTTCGCCCTGCGCGTGTTACAAAGAATGGGTCAGGTGTTCCATCGTCTTCGCGTGGAGGGAATGAGTCGGATGATCTGCTATCGCTTGCAACGGTTCATCGTTTTGCCGCTTCTGGCATTGCTGTGTGCGGGATCTTTCGCCGTGATGCCGGTCGGGGCGGCGCAACTCTCCGCCATTCCCGGCATCGTCGAGAACAATACCGCGCTGCTCGTCACCGGCACGGGCTTCGCACCGGGCGAGGGGATTCAGATCGTCGGGGTCACACCGGCAGGCACCGTCGCGTATCCCGATGCGAAAGCGGAGGGCGACGGGACATTCTATGCCTCGCTGATCTTCGTGCCGCTCACCAGTCTGCAAGCGACAGGCGTCACTTCGAAGACGACCGCCAGCCTGACACAGATCGGCGCACCGCCGCCGAACCTGCCCGATGTCCAAGTCATCTTCCCCGGCCCGCGCGGACTGACCGTCGGCGGATTGCGCCCGAACGAAGCGGTGTCGGTCTATATCGTGCCACCGGACGGCACATCGTATTTCATTGATGCGCGGGTAGCGACGCTCGCGGGGGCGACGCAGGCGAGCGTCTTCCTCTCCGCCCCCGGCTTCTGGAAAGTCGTTGGCACGGGCAGTGCGTCCGGTCGCTCGGTTTCGTACTATTTCTTCGTCGTCCCCGGAGATTATCGCTACAACCAGTAACGCAGGAACAATGGATAGTCGCGGGGTCGCTCTATGCAGCGCCCCGCATAGTCCGCCGCTAGATACGCTGCGGCGGATGCGATGATGTAGGCAAAGCAATGGTTGCATAGCCTCCCGTCTCGCCATGTGCCAACAGAACGGAAAAAGCGAAGCAGGAGCGGTAATCGCTACACGACATCCGCAGGCTCGCGCGGGCAGGGATACGCGGGGTCGCCGCTCTCGATCTGCAAGGTTGCGTGTTCGATCTCGAAGCGGTCGTGCAGTTCGTCCGCAGCGCGGAAGAGCAACGCATCGTGCAACAGGTGGTCGGGGGCGACGAGATGCGCCGTCAGCGCGATTTCGGTCGTGCTCATCGCCCAGATGTGCACATCGTGAACCCCGGCGACGCCCGGTAGCTTTTCGAGCGCGGTACGAACGGCGGCGGGATCCACCGACGCGGGGACGGCATCGAGCGCGAGATTGACCGAATCGCGCAGCAACCCCCATGTACTGGCGAACACAATAACGACGATAGCGAGGCTGATCGTCGGATCGAGCCACGTCCAGCCCGTCAGCAGAATAAGCACGCCCGCGATCATGACACCAAGTGATACCCCCGCATCAGTCGCCATGTGGAGGAACGCGCCCCGGATATTCATGTCGCCTTTGCGTCCGGACGCGAACAGCAGCGCAGTCGCGCCATTGACGAGGATGCCGATGAGCGCGACCACGATCACCGTGCCGCCTGCCACCGGTGCGGGAGTGCGGAAACGTTGAATTGCCTCCCACGCAATCGCGCCGATGGCGACGAGCAGCAATGCGGCGTTGAGCAATGCCGTAAGCACCGACGCACGTCGCCAACCGTATGTACGCTGCACCGTCGGGGCGCGACGCACGAGAATACTCGCACCCCATGCAAGAAACAGGCTGAGCACATCGCTCAGGTTATGCCCCGCGTCCGCGACGAGCGAGAGCGAGTGTGACCGCAGCCCGAACAGCACCTCGACGAGGACGAACCCCGCATTGAGCGCGATCCCGACAGCGAACGCCCGCCCGAAATTTGCAGGGGCATGGGCGTGGTCATGCCTGTGCGAGTGCGGGTCGTGCATCGTGTTCCTCCACGTGTTCTTCGTTGTCCCGCACCCGCAGTACGCGCAGCGCATTCGCCGTCACGAGCAGCGAGATACCCATGTCCGCGAAGACCGCCAGCCAGAGATTCGTCACCCCGGCAAACGTCAGCGCGAGGAAGATCGCCTTCGAGACCAACGCCACCACGACATTCTGCCGGATGATCCCGACCGTGCCGCGTGCCAGCCGAATCGCGTACGGCAACTTGCCGAGATCGTCGCCCATCAGCGCGACATCCGCCGCCTCGATTGCCACATCGCTGCCCGCCGCGCCCATCGCCACACCGACCGCTGCCGTCGCCAGCGCGGGCGCATCGTTCACGCCATCACCCACCATTGCCACCGCGCCGTGTGCCGACAGTTCGCGCACCGCCGTCACCTTGTCAGCGGGCAGGAGATCGGCACGAACATCCGCGACGCCCGCAGCCTGTGCGATCAGGCTGGCGGTGTGGGCATTATCGCCCGTCAGCATCGCCACACGCCCGACGAGCGAGCGCAGTGCGCTGACCGTCTGTGCGCTCTCCGGCCGCACCGCGTCACGCAGCGTGATCAGCCCGATCATCGCACCGCCGCGCTCAACACAGACAACGCCGTTGCCCTCTGCAAGGTACGGGTCATGCCCTGCCGCCGACCACAACCCGCGCTCCGTGAACCAGCGCACACTGCCGACACTCGCGGCGCCGCCCTCTACCGTGCCGCCCCCGCCACGACCGGGCGACGCTGTGAACCCCACGACCGCAGGCAGCGCAATGCCCCGCCCCCGCGCCGCCGCAACAATTGCCCGTGCCAGCGGATGCTCGCTACCCGTCTCCAGCGCGGCAGCGACCCGCAACACATCGGTTTCGTCCGTAGCCTCGCAGCTATGTACCGCGACAACTGCCGGACGCCCCGTCGTCAGCGTGCCAGTCTTGTCGAATGCTACGACGCGTACCGCCGCCAAAGCCTCCAACGCCGCGCCGCCCTTGAACAGCACACCGCGCTGCGCCGCGCCCCCAATAGCGGCAACGAGCGCGACAGGTGTCGAGATGACCAGCGCACACGGGCAAGCGACGACCAGCAGCACAAGCGCACGATACACCCACCCGTGCCAGTCGCCCACGAGCAAAGGCGGCACGACCGCAAGCAGTGCCGCCGCCCCGATCACCACAGGTGTGTAGACTGCCGCAAACCGATCCACGAATGCTTGTGCGGGGGCGCGGGACGCTTGCGCCTCCTCCACGAGCGCGACGATACGTGCCAACGCGGTATCCGTCGCGGGTTTCGTCACGCAAATATCGAGTGTGCCGTCGCCGTTGATGCTCCCGGCATAGACGCTGCTCCCCGGCTGCATTGCCACTGGCACCGATTCGCCCGTGATCGGGGATTGATCCACCGCCGAGACGCCCGCAGACACCATGCCGTCCACCGCTACCCGTTCACCGGGGCGCACGCGCACGGTGTCGCCAACGGCGATCTGCCCGACCGGGACGCGCTGCTCGTGCTCACCGTGCAACACCGCCGCATCTGCGGGTGTGAGGGCAAGCAGCCCCGCGAGTGCATTGCGCGTTCGCGCCACGGTCAACGCCTGGAGCATCGTCCCGACCGAAAAGAGCAACAATACCGACGCGCCCTCGTCCCATTGCCCGATAGCCACCGCGCCGAAAGCCGCGACCGTCATCAGCACATTCATGTCCGCTCGCCGCGCACGCACTGCGTACCACGCCGCCCGCATGATGGGATACCCGGAGACCGCTATCGCCGCGAGATACAATGCGCCCCATGCCGCAGCGGAGATGCCTGCGTGTTCCAGCGCGAACCCCGTCACCCACAATGCCAATGCCACCACGAGTTCGCGCACGCGCCGCTCTTGCCACCACGCAACGTGCGGCGGCGAAGCGGCGAGGGCTTCCGAGGCACCGCGCACCGTCGCGCCGTACCCCGCCTGCGCGACCGCCCGCACGACGGCATCGGGCGATATCCGCGCGTCCCCTTCCGGCAGCACGGCGAGCGTGCCGCCCGCGAAATTCACCCGCGCCTCGCGCACGCCGGGGAGCCGCTGCACGATTGCCTGCACCGTCTTCGCACAGTCGCCGCAATCCATTCCGGTGATGTCAAATGTCCATCCGTCCGGCGAAACTCCTGACGACACGGGCAAAACCGATGAAGGCACGGGTGGCGCGACGGTGTAGCCGAGTGCACCGATGCGCCGCGCCATCGCCGCGCGGTCAACCTGCGCGGGGTCATAGGTAATATCGGCGATGCCCTGCATGAAGCGAACATCCGCCGATGCGACCCCCGGCAGCATCCGCAGCGACGATGCAACCGTCGCTGCACAATCGGCGCAATCCATCCCGCCGACTTCCAGCCGGCAGGTTGCGGGAGCGGTTTCTGTTGCCATCACGCACTCTCCTGTTCGGCGGACGCCACGCCCGCACCGCGATGCCCGACATGCACCATGCCGAGCGCGAGCAGATCGCGCACATGGTCATCGTCCAGCGTGTACCACACATTTTTGCCCTCGCGCCGTGCCCGCACGACACCGAGCGCACGCAGATGGCGCAACTGATGTGACACCGCCGATTGCGTCATACCGAGGGCGGCGACAAGATCGCACACGCAGAGCGCACCGTCTACAAGCACCGTGAGCAACCGTATCCGCGTCGGATCGCCAAGCGCACCGAACAGCGCGGCAAGGTCCGCCGCCGTCGCGTCATCCGGCAATGCCGACCGCGCCCGCCGCACATTGTCCAGATGCACCTCGTCCGTCGTGCAGGCATCGAGCGGAGGAGTGGCAGAGAGTATTTGCATCATTGGGGACATCCTGTCGTATACATGAATATCTGCTCATATGTTCATATAGATGTCACGTCTTGTCAAGCATGCATCGTGTCACATTGGGCAGTGTACAAATTGGGCGCAACCGTGGTCACATTCCTGC